>NZRR01000013.1 GCA_002696315.1 Methanobacteriota archaeon
TTGGTGGCACTTTTCTGAATTCCAGCAGTTACGCCATCAATTTCTTCAAAGATTCTTTGTTTTACTCCATCAACGGCACTAGTAATACTGTTTATACCAACATTGATAGCATCAAAACCACCTTGAACACTTGATAATATCTCCTGTATTCTTGATACAAAGTTTTCAGTTTCATTCTTAATTTTCTGAGGAGCACTATCTCTATCTGTAGACGCTATGGTTACTTTTTGACCAATAACGTTCGAAGCAGCATTTACCTTTTTTCTAGGATCATTTTCTGGATTTACTTGCGAATTGATTTTATCAGCAGTTTTCTTATCTACGGCAGGCGGTGATGGTTGACTAGTTGTATTCTGCTCATTAGATTCACTTGACGCGATATAAGAACCATCATTGTTTATTGATCCCGTCCTTCCAGTAAATGGTACAAATGGACTTAAATAATCATCAGATGGAACCTGACTAGTTCTACCAAAAACTCCAACAATTACAGGAACCTGAGCATTATCACCATCTAAGAAGAATCCAAAAACAGTATCACCTGGAGATACTGCTATTGATTTTGCTCTATTAGCTGCTCCCGAACCATCTGTAGTTCCTAAAAGAACAATTGCCCAGGGCAAATCTTTATTTGGAAGATCATTTAGACTATATGGGTGGTACCCCATAATGCGAACTTTTACTCTGTTACCCCATCCTCCGCCATCATTTTGTTGAGCATACTCCTCCTCTTCTGGTGGTATCTGACCAATCCACCAACGGAAACCATCTCTTCCAATAAAATTAGTTTTTAGTAAAGACTCCTCTAACATTATTTTTCTTTATTATTTGGATTGTGCTGTCCGAAAGTATCTCTAACAAGTTTCATTGAGGTCCAAGTTCCCTCAGTGTCAAAATGATGACATAACTCTTTAATCATATATAGACCACTTTGCTCCTGGTCGAACTCAGATACATCACCAGTTGTATTTGTAGGAAATAAACATTCGATTACATTACCTGCTTCTAATTTAGTGTTGCCTGGAACAGTGAGTGTCAGCGTCTGTGTCATCAAACTATTATATCTAAACAGTGCTTGTGATTGATATAATAATGGATCTGCGTTGACTTCAGTTGAAACACCAATCTCTTGTGTTCCTAAATCAATTACTCCAGTAATCAAACGTGTCGGAGTATCCCCTAGGGTTAATTCGGACGTATCACTAATCTTGGGTAGAATTATTTTATCACCCAAATTTCTTGATTTGTCTACGTAATCATCTTGTTTAAAAGTTCCTTTTTCTGGATGTGTAAATGTGCCATTGAGAGGATTAAAAAAACTTCTCATACTAGCATACACACCTAATCTTAAATTTTCAGATAAGTTTTGATTCCTATTGGTAACATAACTTACAATAGTAAAATCTTCAAGGTCTTTGTTAGACGGAACAACTTCTGTTGATATATAAGTTTCAACAGATTCTGCTGAAATAAGTTTATCAATAGATTTGAATTTGTATCCACTTTGAGTTTCAAAAAACAAATATCCAGCAGTTCCATCACCTTCCATTTCTGGCACTGCCTTGGATGCCAACCAAGTCAATACAGTAAATGGTTTTCTCATATTACCAATAAAACCATACTTATTCATTGACTGATCTATCTCAACATTTTTACTTGTCTGTAGATATTTTGTAATTATTTGTTCAGCAGAAGCTGATATTGGTGAAGATGTTGGGAATTTTATTGGAACTCTAGCAGTTTCATTAGTGATTGCTTCTCTAGAGCAGAGATTTAATACAAAGTTTTCGGTTTTACTGTCAGTTATAACGTTTGAAATACTTGAAACATAGAATGACATATCCATTCTATCCTTAATCCTCATCGTTACTCTTTCACCACCTCTCAAGGGCAATCCTTGGTATATTCCTTTACCATTAATAGTATTACCAGTATTTGTTACAAGTATCTTAACGGTGATTGTGGGTGAAAAAATATCTTCAAAATAGTCAATAGATTGAATACCGAGTCTTAGATCAACAGTTGTTGACCCATCGTTAGACTCTATAAGTATTTCTTCATATATTGAAGGATCTGACAGGGACATTATACGTATTCTAACTCTCTAAGAAGTGTCTTTGTGATAAAACTATTTAACGTATTTCCGCTAGGAATAGAAATAGATTCTTCACTACTTGACTGAGTCATTGGTGCGGAAGGAGAGGATCCTGATGGAATTGGAACAGTGATAATAGATCCTTTCTTTTCTGGTGTAACTTCCTGAGCAACCTCTCTTCTACTAGTACCACCTTCAATGTTTAATGATTGTCCACCGCTTCCATTAGACATTTCTGGTGTAGTAGATTTTTTACCTTCAATCTTTGCCTTTGTTAGACGTATCAGAGAAACATAAGGTGCCGGAACCATATTGCCACCATAATTTGTCGAACCTCTTTCAGAAGAAGCCTCCAAATGAATATGTGGTCCAGTGGAACGACCCGTAGAACCAGTGATCGCAAATGAAGTTCCTGCTGGAATTTTACCTGATGATATAAGTATTCTACTATTATGTGCAAATCTCAGTTGAACACCAAGGGATGGAACCCAAACATCTATAACATTACCATATCCCCCACCACTCTGAGTTCCAACTGCTTCAGCATCAACCGTGAGTGAAATAAACAATCCAGCAGCACAAGCAATATCAATACCTCCATGTGGTTTTGTTCTAAAACTTTCCTGCATACCTTTCGTTGAGGTAATTATTGCTTGAGATTGACCACCAAGTAATTGAGTAACATCATCATTTACTTTGTATCTAGTGCTAGTATCAACACTTCTGGAAATGGTTGGTTGAGTGCTAGCACTTGCTGCTTTTTTGGCAGCAGGCAAAAAGTCTCGATACTTACCAGTGCGATAAACAGTCCAAGCATTAAACCCCTGTTGTTTAAATATTTCATAAGCAGCCTTAGCGTTTGTAACAGGATCAAATAATTTCTTCTTGTTATCTATACCAAATAATTTTAATCTCTCATCCTCATATCTAGGATCCATGTTGATTTGCCACAATCCATAAGAATCCTCTCCAGTATTTCCTTCAGGATTATATCTTGCACCAATATTACCACCAGACTCTGCCAACGCAATTGCAACCATTGTCGGAATATGCTTTTCTGGAATGCCTGCCGTTTTAGCAATTCTTGCGATTTGTTCAGAACTTGCTTTACCACCTGAAGGAATCGGATCTGATCCTTGCTGCCCTTGCCCCTGTTGTCCTTGTTGTCCTTGTCCCTGTTGTCCAGAACTAGGACTCTCAGGATCTTCAACCTCAAATCCCAATATTTTTTTAGCAGTATCACCAAGAATCTTGAATAAATCAAAATTCCTCAATGCTTGTTCAAATCCTAAAAAGTCTCTAGTAACTGCTTGAGCACCAGATTTTGCTTTATTAGATGCTTCTTCAATTTGTTTCTTTTGACCTAAGAAATCAAAACTAAATGCTCTTGTTGCTATATCACTAAGATTGGATGTAAATCCTGTAAAAAAGTTTATTGTTCCTTCAAACCAATTCTTTAATATTCCAGCAGCTTTTTGTATTCTACCAATAAGATCTTGGACTGTATCAATTATAACTGGTAGATTAGTAACAATCCATCCAACCAAAATTGTCCCGATAAAATCCATGATCCTACCAAGGAACCCTTTTGTGCTAGTGCCTATGACTTTAGCGGTTCTTCTAAAAATACCACCTACTCTAGATGCTTCTATTTGATCTTCCTTTTCCCTTCTTCTAACTGCTTCTCTTCTTTTTGAGAATAATTCTCTTCTTTTTATTATTGAGTTTCTTCTCTGTCTATTACTTTCAGTGAATCCACGAATTATTTGAGAGGAAGTGCTATTAGCAGCACGTAAACTCACTCCAAAAGCATTAATAGAATTTTGAATGGTTTCAATAGTGTTACTATTACCAAGAAGAGATTTTTTTATTGCCATCAGACTGATACCACATTGAAGTTAGACTTAGCACCCAAGGTGTACATATTATCATCATTACTAGTTGGGTACATTTTAACGGAAGCAATAGAACCAGAAGCAGCAGGAGTTGCGGCACTTTGTTTTGATTCCCCACTGCCCGTTGCTAATGGAACTACAGTTACTCCAGGTTCTTGTGGTGGTTGAGAAACTCTCTTTGCTACTTCTTGACTTTTTGAACTAGACTGTAGCATAGATGGTGGAAGTTTTCCGTATTTGCCAATATATTTTTCTTGCGCAATATATTCTGTGGTTTCAGGATCAAGAACCTTCTTGCCAATTTGTCCTTCAGAACCTACTGGTTTATTCAAATCAACTTCCCCACTGCCAAAATCAGCGGTCATTTTTACTAAACCAGATTCTGCTTCTTTAGTTGGACCTGGTGGTTCTGGTCCTTCGGATTTATCATCCTTTGGAAGCATACTACTCATAATATTAGTAGCGATATTAGCTGAAAGATCTGCAGAATTTTGAAGGGATTGTATTGACGATGAAGGTCCACCTTTTCCTTCTAAATTTGCTGATTGATCTCCGTTTTCTGTATTTGATGATGTTTCAGGAGGATTTTCTTCACCAGGATCTAAAAATAAATCCATAAAATCCCACCATTGATTGGTGCTTTTTCCCTCCATTTCTGGATTTGAATTAGATACAGGTTCAGGGTCAGTATTTACTTCATTAGTGGGTTCTGGATTATTATTTGGACTTGGTGCTGGAGTTGGAGTTGGATCATCATCACTTTTTAATTTTCCAGCATCTGGGAATGGTGGTTCTCTACCAATAAATGAAGCGATACCATTAGCAGCAATCTTTAGAGCATCAGATACAAACGCTAATAATTGTCTGCCAGGTTTTGTAAATAAACCAACTGCCGCTATTGCTAATAATTTAACACCAAGCAGGGAGAATGTTCCAAGTATGGCACCAATTCCTAACTTAACTGCTGCCATAGTTCCACCTATAATAACAAGATTTTTCAATACATTATTTTTAATTTCTTCAAGTTTTTCTTTATTATTACTACTCAAAGCTTGTAAAGTTTGAATACCTTGATTCAATAACCATCCACCAAAAATGGAGACAAAGAAATTCCGAAGTCTTCCCAAAGTGAATTGTGCCTTTGTAGCAAGTCTTTGTGCGGGTTCTAGTGCTGCTGCTTGTATCTTCTTTTCAATCGTGCTTTCTTTTCCTTCTCTTAATTTTTGCTCAGCTAATCTTCTTTCTAAATCAATTTCTTGTTGTTCTTTCTGTCTCTGAAGTGTTTGTGATACCTGAAGATTTCTAGCAATAACTGACAGAGATCCTGCTAATGACTGCATTTGAGCAGTCATACCTTGAATTTGATTTGCTACAATACCAAGTTGTAATGAATTCTTTGTTATTAACGTGTTCGTCTCAGCAGCATCTACCGCCATAGGAGCGACTGCTCTGCCCGTGTAAGCGGAGGCAGAAATCCTAGGTCCTCTACCAAATATTGGAGAAATCTCAACCATTCTGCTGTTGTGCCTTTGAGTTTTCTTCTTCAATGTATTGTTGGAGGAAAGCAAGATATATTTCTTTCTCCCAAGGTATCATATTTTCTAGTTCTGTCAAACTGTATTTATGATGCTGCATCAAAGCAAAGTTAATTCTAAAGTATGACTCAAGATCTGTATGAGCCATACCTACCCGAAAAAACTTGCTAACCCCTCCAAAATAATCTCATTATCAACACCAGTATTTGGATTTGTTACAACTAACTTATGAGAAAGTTTGGGCATAGTAGAGAAGAAAGTTTCAACTTCTTTAAATTGTTTAGAATTTAATTGCTCAATAAATTCTTTAAGTTCTTTCTCAGTACAGTCTGCTGAAGACCAAGATTCTTCTTCACTATAAATCTGTTCAATACATGACGTAATAATATCAAAGGTATTATCAAGATTTACATCACTAACTACGAAGTTGTTTTGAATAAATTCATTCATAGAGGGATATCTCATTCTCAGAGTCAAACTATCATCTAGTTTTATATCTCTGGAATGTTCTTCATTATATTGAACTTGTATTGAATCTAAATCGATTACTGTTGGAACTTTTGTAGTGCCATCATCTGGACATGTAATTAGAACTTCTACTTCTTCCCCGACAGATTTACCACGAATATTTAAGAAAAGATATTCAATATCGAATGTAGATAATTCTTCTACTTTAACTCCTCTAGTAATGATGCAGTTTTTGATTACATCTTTTACAGCACTGGCGATCTGCTTCGTATCCTCACTTTCCATAGCAAGAATTAGAACTTTCTCTTCCTTTACCAAGAATGGTCTATACTTAATTTTTTTCTTGGTAGAAGGAATCACCAACTCATAAGTTGGTGTAGCAATTTTTGGTAAAGGCATAATATCCTAAACAATTCAGTAAAATTATTTAGTGGTGTTAGTTGAACCATCACCACTACTACTTACAAAGTTAGAATTGTATAATTGAGTTGATGATAAAATTGTTGTTC
Organism: Methanobacteriota archaeon; assembly: GCA_002696315.1. Lineage (GTDB taxonomy): Archaea > Thermoplasmatota > Poseidoniia > Poseidoniales > Poseidoniaceae > MGIIa-I. The sequence goes on from NZRR01000013.1 coordinate 6,503, forward strand.
CCGCATCAAACAAATCATTATTAAATGCTTTTGATGCTGCTGAAGGATTGAGAAGTGTTCCAAAAGGACTACCAGTGCTAAAAAGAGCACCTGAACTTAATCCAGATAAAAGAGAAGGAGCAAAATCTGATTCTGCTCTTTCCTCCTTATTTCCTTCAGTTCTAAACAATTCGTTTATTGATCGTGATTGACCAGAGTAATATCTATCGTAATGAAAGGATGCTGTTGCTTTTAATATTGTTGATCCTTCATATGATACTGGAGTAGAATTTAATGATATTGGAAAAAGACCAAAAAATCTATATTCAATGTATCTTTTGTAATCTCTCTCAAATTTTATAATTCTCGTTTCATCACACTTATATTCACTTGGATATCTCATTTTATAATAATACCCTTTACGAAGCGGAGATACACCATTAGCAGAAGTTTCTGTACCACTACTAATAAACTCCATCCAGTGTTCTAGGAACTTAAGAGATCTATACGCAGTATCAACATAAAAATCTAAATCAATTTGAACAAAGGTTCTTGTATGAGCAAATTTTTCTGCCACCCCTTGATAGTTACCAATGACATCTGCGGTAGCAAATCCACTTCCAGGTAAGGATGCTCTACAACATAATAGTGATAGATTATCATTAATAAATCTATAGTCCATTCCCCTATCACTCAAGTGCTTTCTTAAGTTTGAAGCGAGACCGCCAAATTCAAATACAAAGTGTGAACTCTGAGCAACTTGAGATAAAACTGGTGATATTTGCGATATTTTCTTAGGGAATGGTCTAGGCACTCTAAATACCAATAGGTGATTGTTTAGTTATTTAGATGTCATATAAGGGAAAATACAAACCATCATATCCCAAAAAATATAAAGGAGATCCTACTAATATTGTTTATAGATCTCTATGGGAACGTAAGTTCATGGTTTANTGTGATAATAANNNNAATGTTNTNGAGTGGCAATCNGANGAATTTTTNATNCCATATNGNTCNCCTGTNGATAATAAANTNCATNGATACTTTCCAGATTTNTTNATNAANTATAAAGATANNGATGGNANAATNAGATCATCACTNATAGAANTTAAACCACTAAGACAGTGTTCTCCACCANCAAAACCAAAGAGGCAAACTAAAAAATATCTTAGTGANGCNTATGAATATGCCAAAAATCAAGCAAAGTGGAAAGCAGCGCAAGAATTTTGTAGAGATAGAAGATGGGAATTTAAAGTAATGACGGAGAAAGAATTAGGTATNAAGTAATGGCAAAGAGACCAACAGATACAGATACTAACGTAAATAGAATCCGTTCTGCTGTTGATGAAATGACAGGACTTGCTGATCCTGATGATAGGATGCTGGGAGTTCTTGAACTTTTGACACCATCTTCTGCTAGAGAAGTAATTCCTGGAAAAATATATTTGTTTATATACAACGCAAAAACACCAAATATTCTTTACGATTCAAATCCATTCATTGCTGTCACTGATGTATTCCAGTGGGGATTCAGAGGATTAAGTGCTCATTGGCGTGAACCACGTCAATATACATGGAGTGAGGTAGGAAGTGATGTTTATGAGATATACAAATCTGAGGTAAGAGATATACTTAGGTTATCACTTATGAATAAGCGTCTAAATAATTAAAAATCTATCTATAGATGGCTATCAATTATAATACAGATCTTGGTGACACTTTAGACCTNGGTAGAGATTATGTATCAGTCCTCAAGGATGGTTTGAATGTATCGCCGGATCCAACACAGGTAAAACCTGCTGATGTCCTTCAATATCCCTTAGATGTTGAGGTTGACCATCAAGATATGCTGCTTATAAGAATTTTCAAGCAAGTAAAAAATCCACTGACTTTCGCTTCTGAATATGGTAAAGAAACAGACGGTAAAGGTTTAGCTACGGTAGAAAAAGATGAAAAAGGTAATATAAAAAAGGTAAGAAGTATTAATAGAATTTTAAATAAAGATGACAGATTACATAAGGATTTATCAGATGGAGAAGCTAATTCACTGAAAAAAGATTCCAAATATATTTGGCTTCCAATACCACAACAGATCTCAGATTCATTAACTGTAGGATATTCGGAAGACACTTTAAATCCATTACAAGCAGCAGGATTAGCACTAGCATCGTCAGGTATCGATAATCCAGTAAAAACTGTAGAGCAAGTTGCCGGTATGGCAGGTAGCCTCCTTGAGTCAGCAGAAGGNGTTGGTTCTGGCACAATCAATGCTATTAAATCAGTTTTAGCAGGAAAAGCAATCAATCAACTTGGCGCTAACGTAAATCCACAATCACTTATTACTCGTTCTGGTGGTCAGATTCTTCAATCTAATCTGGAGTTACTCTTCAACAGCGTAACATTAAGATCTTTTCCATTTGTTTTTGATTTTACTCCTAGAGATCCTAAAGAAGGAGACATGGTTAGGAGAATAATTAGAACTATTAAAATGGCAACTGTTGCTAAAAAAGGTAATGGTGTCTTCATCAACTCACCAGATGTATTCCAATTTGAATACGTTGCTGGTGGGGAAAACAAACATCCATTTCTTCATAATTTCAAACTTGGTGTTCTTGAAAATGTAAGCATCGACTACACCGCATCCGGAACTTATGCTACCTATCAAGATGGAACTCCTGTTCACATAAGAATGTCTTTAACACTAAAAGAAATCAATCCAATTTATATGGAAGATTACGCAGACCATCCAGATGGAGTAGGTTTCTGATGTCATATTTTAGAGAACTACCTGATATTCTATATCAGTCAAACTTATTACATAAGACTTCATCACAGGAGTATGTAAGAATCAAGAATCTCTTTCGTAGAGTAAAATTGAAAGATGATGTCTTAGATAGTGTTGCCTTTTTCTCAAAGTACACAATTCAAGATGGTGANAGACCAGATGTAATAGCAGATAAACTTTATGGATCACCCGATCGTGATTGGATAGTTGTTCTAACATCAGGAATAACAAATATCAAAGATGAATGGCCACTGAGTAATTATGATTTATATCGCTACTCTGAAGACAAATACGGAACTGAATTAAATTCAGTTCATCATTACGAAACGTTTGAAGTAAGAGACAGTAGAGGAAGACTTATTGTACCTGCTGGTCAAAAAGTTGAAGCAAACTTTAGTATTCCACCACCGTATGATGCTACTTTAAATTCAACACACTACGTTGGTGTAAGACCACAAACAGATAACATAAAATACACCTCAGTCAGCAATAATATTAGTCCTGTTGTAGGTATATCAAACTTTGAATATGAAACCATAAAAAATGAAGGTAAAAGGAACATCGATCTGATGAAACCCTCTTACCTTCAGCAGTTTTTAAATGATATGAGAACTTTGATGAACTATGATGAGAGTTCTCTGACAATCAATAAGAAACTAATGACTACAGAGAACACAAGACTCATCACTTAAATAACAAATTAAAGTATGCCGCAATCACTAAAAGTGTAAGGCATATTTGATTGTATTTCACTATCAATCTTCAGCAAGTTTGGCNAAGTATGAAAGTGCGTCGTCATCATCAGATGAAGAACTAGAAGTTACGATGTCTTCTGCGTTGAAGTCACCGGGAGTAGAAGTCACCGTAGGAGTAGCACCACGGTTTTCGCGGCGAAACTCTTCTTCTTCCATGACTGATTCTTCATCTTGGAAGCGGGGAGTGCCCTTGTTGCCAAGAACATAATCAAGACGCTTCTTCAGAGTATCATAATCTTTGAACTGATCTGCAGCAACAAACTCTTGAAGAGAGAATTGCTTCTTCCAAATTGCTTCCATTGCGTCATCGTCGTCCAAGAGTGCGCCTTGTGCGGCGAACTCAGAAGAATCGTAGTTACGATAACCTGCAACGTTCTTTGCTTTCAGTTTGAAGTTGGCACCTTGCCAGAAGTCGAACGGATCAATTGCCTCTTCATCCTCAAACTCAGGTTGCATAGCAGCGGTGAGTTTGTCGAAGATTTTCTTGCCATACTTATACAGCATGACTTTGCCTTCGTTCTGAGGGTTAGCAGGGTCTTTCACAACATAGATGTTGCTGATATAAGTCAGTTTACGCTTCTGCTTACGAGCAGCATCTTTACCTGCATCAGTGCCATTGTTCCACAGCAGAGAGTTATACTCAGATACAGGATCTTTCTGACCCAAAGTGGTCAGAGAGTTTTCAATGTACCAACCGCCAGGACCTTGAAAGGCGTGAGAGTACAGTTTCACGAAAGGCAGATCTTCACCATCAGGTGCGGGCAGGAAACGGATAACGGCATAACCATTGCCGCTCTTATCACACTCTAGTTTC
>NZRR01000014.1 GCA_002696315.1 Methanobacteriota archaeon
ATATCATCCTTTTCCACTTTTGGTGGAACAGGTTTCATCGGTTTTGATTCAACAATTTCACTTTCAATATCAAGTGCCTTGTCAATAGACTCATAATTATCTTTCATGTTTATTAAATATCAGTTTGACGAACTTCACTATATGTTTTACCATCACTGAAGAATTCTATTCCTTCATCGAATCCAAAATCATCACCAGGTTGCAGCAAAGCATGATCTGCCGCGTCAATTACTCCATCATCATTCCTATCTACTTTTGATTTTGGTGTAACAGTATATCTAACTTCTCTCTTAGCAGCTTTAGTATCTGTATTACTATACATATCAACTTGAACCTTACGAATAAGTCCATCGCTGCTGTCTGCGATTGCGCCAAACAGGTATGTTTTGGCGGTAAAATTAAAAGTATGAATTAATGCTCTTCTTGTATCAAAGTTTCCCTCATAATCATCTTGAAATCCAATAGACTCAAGAACAATAGGAATGTCTCTTTTTTCTCCGATAGAATCTATCAAATCTATCGTTAAATTAAAATGTGGTTGAAAATATGGAAGAATTTGCTCAAGAACTTGAAGTGAATCATCATTTAATTTTGAGAGTAAATTTAATTCAAACCCAATATTATATGGGACCGGCATGAATACTTTTTTTACTTTACTTCCATCATCACATGTTTTAAATGTTTGAATTAAACTTGATTTTCTTGATGGATCATAGTTAATTGATGTCATCTCAAATGACAATCTTGGCAAAGTTATTTGAACTGCCTTGTTCAAATCTGCTTGTTGATCTAATCTCGCTAAAAATTTCTGACTTGGTCCATACGCCAAAGGCACTTTAATATCACTTTCTGCGTTTCCTTGACCATCAGTATGCCTGATGTGAATATCATTAAATAACGTTCCAAACGCTATAATCGTTTTTCTTATTATTTGATGATAATAATAATTACCTAACATTAATATGTACCAAATGGATTTCCTTCAGAGAAGTCAATTATGCTATCGGCTTCAGATTCAAATATGTCGTTCTCGGTATATTTATCAACCACATTATCTTCATTAAATTGCTGTACTGGATACTGAGCACCAGATTCTCTTCCTATAATCAATTCTCCAGGGAAGAAAGCATCTCCTGTAGTTGCTCCAATACCAACATGAGAAACTCTTAGAATTGCTTCATCAGCATCCCAAGATTTAACTCTTGCTTCAATAAGGGATCTTTCACCATAAACCAACTCATTGAAAATATAATTACCAGAAGATTTGATAACATCTGGATCGGAAACAATAACTGTTGGTGCTGAACTGTATCCTCTTCCAGGGTCTTGAATGTAAACAGCATTTAAGACATCATTGCCAACGACATCTTCATTATTTCCAACTCTTCCAATAGATGCTATACCTACGGCAGTCTTTGCTATACCGCTGTTTGGTGGTGCTCCAATGGTGATAGTTGGTGCTGTAGAATATCCAACACCACCATCAGTAACATTGATTCTTATAACCCCCTGACCAGATGTTATAACAGAGCATGTCGCAGATGCTCCAACACCACCACCACCGGTAATTGTTATTGATGGTGGCACTACATATCCAGCACCAGCATTAGTAAGAAGAATTTTTTCTACTGAAGTTACTCCACCTCTAGTTGTTATGAATCCAACCGCGCTAGCATTATCTCCGATTTGACCAGTTGGAGAGGCAGTTATACTAATTGTAGGAGCAGAGGTATACCCATAACCATCATGATTGAGGAAAATTTCATTTATATAACCACTGGTAACAGTTCCTTGAATGAATGCTTCAGCAATAGCAGTTCTTCCAATACCTATCAAATTTAGGGTTGTTATGTATCCTTCATCTTGAACTTGAGTATCAATAGCACCGATTGAAGTATCAATAACTTCATCTTCATACTCAAAGAGTTCGCATTTGAGTTGATAAACGTAATTTTTTCCTAACTGATAGAAAGGATCTTCGTGCTCTACAAATTTTACTTCAAATAATCTTTGTCCAAGTGGAAAATATACTAAATCACCTTCTCTAGGTCTTGTTGAAGCTGGCATTATGGAAGTATCAGTTCCATCATCTAACGCTGCCATGAAGGGAGCGACAAAATCTTCAAATCTTTCTTTTGAAAGTGTAAGTATCAATTCATCACGAATACTTACACCAAATTTTGTCATAATATCTCCAGCACCACCATATCCTTCAAATGTATTTACATATGCTTCAATTGAAAAGTTATCATCAAATTTAGAAGTTTGAATCTCTTCTATAATTGTTTTTCTATTTACAAATTTTCTAGGAATATATGTTACTTCGACACCATGAAATTGTAGGTGCTCGTTTATTAAATCTTGGACTAATCTTTGCTCAGATGCAGTCCCTTGTGAAAAGAAAGGATTAAGTGCCATTATCCAATAAAGTCAAGGGGTGGTAATTCGTATTCAGACATCATCCTAGATTTAATATCCGCTATTTCGGACTCTGCCTGCTGTAAAATTTCTCCCCCATTTAATTCAATCCCTCCAGGAAGTTTCACTCCCCTAAACTTACTAAGATTTCTACCCCACTGTCTTTTGATAAGAGCAGTTAAGTATAGTTTCATAAAACTATCATTGTAAATTTGAGTGAAACTATCGGGATCTAATGCTCTATAGCATTCAATAACAATAAATTCATCTTTTGGTTGAGAACCCCAATCAATATCAAGGTATAATCTATCCTGTCTTTTATTAAATCTTATTTGCTTATCAGTTGTTAATAAATGATCAATATCCTCAAGATAGGATTTGACCATCGAATACTGCAGTAATTCTACCGAATTAAAATAATATAAATCGTTTAGAAAAAGTTGATACTTAATACTGAACATTCCACCTGAAATGGAACTAGTATCAAACTTAAAAATCTTTTCTATCCCTATTACAGAATCTGGAACCTGAATATAATTTTCTGTTTCATAAAAATTATATGTTCTACCAGAGGTGTCAGTTGCTGTAGAACCAACTATTCCAGTTCCACTAGTTCCCTTCCCTCTCCCTCTATTGACATCATCTTCTGTAATCTTATATTTAAGATACATCTTTTCAACACCATCATAATGGCGTTCATTAAAATATTGAATGGCATCATCAACCAGATCATCAATTTGATCTTCATCCACGTTAATTTCTAAAACTGGAGCACCAAGTTGACGTAAGCAATACTCTATTAATCCTTGCCTAGTTGATGGTTTTGCCATATTACTCTTCTAATTTTGCTTTGAGGTCAGCGTTTTCATTTGACAAAGCATCAAGTTGTTCTTTAAAATCCTGAGTCAAAGTTGCTAACTTTGCTTCAAGAAGAACATTTTGATTTGATACTGTTGCTAATTTAGAATTATAAATTTTTATCAGAACGTTGACATCCACTTCACTTTGATTTTCCATTAGTTACCTCAGAAAGTACCCCCGTCAAGAGTTGAAGTCCAGTGGGGCTTGTTATTATATATGTCAGTGATTGAAACCGGATTGGACGCTAAATTGGTGATTGAACCATTAACACCTTCCCTTCTCAAATTCTGACCAGTAGCAAATGTTCCCTCAATTCCGATTAAACTTACGTTATTTGCTCCAGATACGCCAGTTTCAACAATACCGTATGCGTTAGTTCCATCTTGTCTGATGATGTCACCAGCAGATGCTGTGATTGAAGCAGTTAAAGAAAAATCTTTTTTAGTGATTGCTGTTAATACCTGCTTTGAGGTAAATGTTGGTGCTGTTGGAGCATTTGTTGATCTTTGAAGACCATTTCCATCAAAATATACAACACCACCAGTTTCATAATCACCAGTCTGATAGTAAATACCTCTAATATCAAGGAAACCTTTAGTTCCAGTTACAACACTATTATTAATTGTGCCGTCAGGAATATAAGTCCATCTTCTGCTGTCATCACCATGTGTTCCATGTGTATTAGCATTGGAAGCAGATGATGCTATAGAACTATCTTCAAAACCAAAGAATCCTAATTTGTTATTTACTACCCCAGTGCTTGTATTATATGCGAATGAAATACCTCTATCAGTATTTGTATCAACCGCATGGGTAATAGTTACTTGACTAGTTGTAGAAATACCGGCAATAACATTGGAATCTAATGTTACTGCTTTAGTTCCAGTATTAATGTTGTTAATTGAAGTTCCACCAGAAATACTGGTGTGGGCGATAATGTCTCCAACATTTATCCCAACGACAGAATCCAGTACGATAACACTATCACCACTATTAACAGTCTGCATGACTGTTCTTTCACTAGTAACATCACCTACATGAAGAATAGGATCATTTACCGTAGAAGATGTTGAGTTAACTGTAGTTGTGGTGCCATCAACTTGAAGATCACCCTTAATTATAACTTTTCCTTCATTACTTAATCCATCTGGATATGGATCTATGAAAAGAGTATCACCTGTTCCTGGAAGAGTCGCAATAACATTATTATCAATTCTTACATTACCAAATATAGATTCTCCATTAACTGTAATAGGAGTATTCCAAGTCCAAGGAGCACCAGTTACTTGAACACGATTTGAAGCGTCTTCATCATATTCAATCCTGGCGTCATCGTCATCACCAAAAGTAAGGAAAGTATCATCGGGTATTACAACTTCACCTGTACCGTGAGGATCTAATCTTATATCTCCATCAGTATCTGTGGATGAAATTACATTTCCATCTATTCTTAAATTATCTACATTCCACTGATTAACTTTGAGTGATTCTGCTCCACCTAAACCTGAGTTGGTAGCAGGTGCCATAATGGCAACNACACCCCTATCTTGGTTTCTGGAATTATGAGATGCTGCTGGAATTACACCAGGCTCATGCTCCATCATGGAGGTGTAATAAAATCCACCAACCGGATTAGCATTGGTGCCGTCATCCCCAAGGAAAACTCTATCCTTATATTGGTTTAAACCTCCGTAACTACCAATACCAGTTACGTATCCTAGTTCTCCCCATTGTAAAGATGCTGGTTTATTAGTACCCGAGGATCTTTTGATCCTGATAATACTTGCCATTTCAGAAATTTCCTCCGTTGATGTCTAAATTCTGTGTTGCGCCGGGTGTCAACTCCAAAGTTGCTTCCCACTTTTGAATGGAACTATTGTATACTAAAACCATACCATTCTGTAAGTTGGATGCACTAACATCACTAAGTTCAGCCAGAGATAATCCCTGGGCACCAGCGAGAGAAGATATAACTTTTATTGCCGGTTGTTGCCCTACTCTGACCTTGATATCAGCCATTTACAATAGATTTTTCAGATCTAGGAATTATTTATACTCCTTCAAGTCCCAAACCAGCAACTACTTCCTGCTGTTTGAGATATAATTTGGCGTAAGATTTGGCAATATCTCTTAGAGTATTTCTATCATCACAAGAATCAATTTCCTTAGCAAGTTTCACATATTCAAAACCTTTACTCAAATTTTTTAGTTCAATTTGATCTGGATCCATTTGTAAGCTCCCTTAATAGTGATTTGATTTCATCGATATCCTTTTTTAGTATATCTAATTCTTCCCTTTCTGTCTGCCTCCTTTGTTTCATTTTTTTATATTGAGTATATCCGGAGGAATCGGTATTAATGATTGCTCCGGTGTTTTTGTCTCTAAAGAGACTAGGTTCACCCTCAACGGGTATTAAATTATCCTTTTCCATTATGCTAATGCTATTGCTCTAAAGTCCTTTAATCTAACCGGTGTACATTCATTAGTTGATGACATTACAATTTTGATGGCAAATGCTGTAAATTGATCTACATTATCAACACTGAATTGATATTCGGAGTATTCTTCAACATTTGCTCCATTAGCGGTAACGAATGCATCAGGTCTTCCACTATTTTTATTTTGATCAATAACTCTATCTCCATAACCATCACCATCTGTATCAATCAAATTATCATATCCTGGGAATGGAATGAATTTTTGATCAATATTAGCAGAATCTAATCTGCGGAGTTGATAGAATACCCTAAAATCAGCACCTTCTTGCCTATGAGCAGCAATGATAACCTTAAGGCTTGTTGCTGGTTGTGCTATTGATATTGGTTTTGTAGCAAATACTGAACCATGAGGATCATTTACCAATTCATTGCTTCTAGGATCAGATACATAATCCCTAACTGGATTATTAATCTTATTTCTTCCAAGAATAAAAGTTGAATTTTGAACATCCAGCGTAGGAGATACATTTTCATTCTCAGTGACGAGATCCATTCTCAATGTAAGTGATTTATTTCTTGGAAGTGTTTGTAATCTAAGATCCTCATTTGCCTTTGAAGCAACTAACCTTGGAGTTGGGAAAGTATGAACTTTATTGAGAACAACAGGTTCATATCCCTGATCAATAAATGATACTTCAGATCCTCCAGCACTCGTTCCAGAAACAGTTCTAATATTAGTAGAAACCTGAGTTCCCTTTCCTGGTGTTAAGATATTAAATACTGGTTGAATTTGACTGAATTGATAATTTTGAGATATTCCAACATGATTGCCACCAAATCCTTTTTCTGTTTCAAAGCAAAGTAAATTTGCTCCAGAATTTCTTGCCGGAACAAGATCCCTATCAAATCTTAGATGGTAGCTATCAATATTTGAATTATCATCACTATAATCAATTTTAATTCCAGTAGTTGTGGGAATATCGTGATATTTATTGATCCTAGTTAGAGACACTCCATTAACTTCGTATGGTTGAATTGAAGTTCCTTTAGTATGAGTGGATTTGGTTGATCCATCCAATCCTCTACCATTAATAGTAATAGACCCTGCTCCACCAGATCCAGCAATAATACCACTATAAGAAACAATTTCATTTTCAATTAGAGCATATCCCATAGAAGTGCTAATTCCTTCAAATGTTGCAAACACTCCGGTTTTAGCAACCGAAACTTGTGTGGCAGAAATACCAAACTCTGCGGTGATTTCAGTTTTTGTGGTGTCAGGTTCAATGTCAACAACTTGAATCCTATTATTACCACCATGCATCGCATGATTATGTTGCTTGATTCGGAAAACATTTCCATCAAATTTCTCATCAATAATAGAAGAGGCATCTGTTCCGACAGTTACACCCGCAGTTGTTCTTGTTGATTCATCTGTAGGATCAGTGTAGTAGTAGACATCATTTCCCTGTGTGAAATGTTCTCCCTGAACATCAGTTAGATAGAGAGTATCTTTATAAACTGAGGATGAAGTTTTAATAGTGATTTTAGCACCGCCACCTTTTTTATGAGCATTGCTGGTTCCAATAGTTGATGTATCAATCTCACATAATTCTCCTTCAACATATCCTTTACCTGTGGTTCCGGTAAGTTCAACCTGAGTGATTACACCATTAGCATCAGTTTGAATATTAACCTTAGCACCTGAACCTTTACCAGTCAAAGAAACTAAATCACAATTTGTTAGTGTAGAGAAATTACTTACACCACTACCGTTACCATTATTGTAATCAGATCCACCAGCAGCAAGTTCAATGGTAGCGGCTGGTCCACCAATATTTTCAACAAAACCACTAATAGTTTCACCGGCAGCACTTTCTCTTACTCTAATTCCGGGAACAACAGAAGCATTTANTGTTCCACTTCCACTTACATCAAGTTTTAACTTTCTAGGCAATCCTTGTATTGGATTATCTTCAAGCACTGTCGAGTTATCTCCTTTCGGCAACACAGAACTATTATACCAAGTCAAAGTTCCAGAAGGTTTGAACTGTGCTTTATAAAGTTTGAAAGTCAAGTCTTCATATTGGCTTGCAGTCCAAATGGTTCCATTCTGAGATTTGAATAAAGATCCACCGATATACTGCTTTCCATATGTAACTTCTTGAACATCTGGTAAGGTGGTATTGCTAAAAGTTTTGTCTCCAAACTTCGCTGTAAACATTCTATATTTTAAAGACCCTGGAGCAAGAATTACAATTGCGTATTCTTTACCGCCCTCTAGATATGTTGGTGATGGGAATTTTATTCTAGTCGCTACTGGCTCAAAACTTCCCTCAGGTGGAACGTTAATTTCATTTGGGTTAAGAGAAATATTACACCATTCTTCAACCAACAAATTAGTTGGAGTTCCTAATTCCATTTCTCTNAGTTCAATAAAACATTTTTTATCTGGATCTACTGTTTTGAAGAATAGGTCAAATTCAGTTAAAAATACACCAGACCCTTCAGGAATAGTGAATGATTGAGCAAGTGGGTCTCTATGTGGTGCTTTAACTTTTTCCTTTTTAGTATCAACAACATTTCCTTCATTATCAAAAAATCTTGTTTTTAAGATTTGTTCAACTTTTCTTTTCTTTTTGGGGATAGAATTCTTTTTAGGATTTCTTACTTTGACAACATCTTTAGTCAAAGTAAATGTTTTGCCATCACCACTGTAAGTTCCTATCGCCTCAGAGGTTTCACCAGGAATGCCAATTGTGTTTGGAGCAGTTGATGTAACCTTAACAGATTTAGTTCCTGATTTAATACGAACCGCAGGTTTTGGTTTTGTATTTGGATCTCTAAAGAAGAATGCTGCGAGAATATCACCCCAATTATCAGAGATTAATTCTGCTCTTGTAATTTTAGCAACNGCTCCAGAAGTTTTACCGATAACTTTAGCACCTACTTCTACATATCCATAATATTCTTCTTTTGTAGCAAGAGTTTTAACAGCAAAATTGATCAATTTTGATGTTGGTGAATAATTATCCGCTGGAGCATTTCTTGATCTATCATATGGATCAACACTATATGGTTCTACAGGTCCAACAGGACTACCTAAACCAGCTGAAATTTCTGTTAAATTATTATCTCCAAATTTATGCTTAGGTCTCTTAATTCTCATGAAACCAATTTTTTCACCTGCAGCATTNATAATNTCAACCTCCTCTTTAGGAACAAAAGTACCAGAAATCATGTCGATTTCACAAAGTTTTGGAACTATATCTACCTGTTGACTATCAATGAAATGATAATGCCTTGCTAAAGGACGTAAACCATTAGCGGCAAAAAATACATTTCTTGATCTCATGTGCGGATCAACTTCGCCTTCAATTTTTACATCTTCAACATAATCAAACTCACGACGAGGATTCTCAAGGACGCGCTTAAATTTGGTTGTTTTGGTGATTGTTGTTGTTTGATATGCTTTTCTCGTACCCTTTTCTCCTCTTCCTCCACCTTTACTGTATTTTTCAAATACTGGTTTGTCCTTTTCNTTCTCTTTTTTAGTTTTTGCTTCATACTTCCACTCAGCTCCGGTGGATTCCTTTCTTACATTATCTTTACCATATATTGTTCTTGTCCAATTATCGGATGATGGATGAAGGACAACAGCACCAACGTAGGAAATAACTTCAAATGGATTGACATTCTCAGTACTGGTGGCATGTGGGTTTCCAATTCCCATATCCACACTATTATATGCTAGAGTTATGATATCTCCAGTCTTTTGAACATTTGNATCGGCTAATTTGAGATTTTGATTTAAATCTGCAGTTGAAGTATCGATACTTGGGTCAAAGGCAAGTTCTGCCTCCATAGTCCATATATCAACAGGAGCAATTCCTGCTGCACCTTCTCTACTAATATCAATTGTAGTTAGATCTGGATCTGCTAAACTCTTNTCTCTAAAATCACAAACAATAAATCCAGTTTTAAATCTATCAAAACCATTAGCATCGGTNATAGAGGTGGTTTTTGTACCCAACTCCAACATAGTCAAACTTGTTACGGCTTCCAGATTATCAACTCTATTGGCAATTTTACCAATATCNCGCATTGTATATCTTCTATTATCCTTTAGAGTAATTTGTGGATCTCTACCAGCATCATAGAGATATGGTGGATAAGATATTTCTGCGAGAAGCATCGCATCATCAGATAATACTGGTGCCTGAGGAACATCATCTGGCTCACCTTTAACAACTTCAATTTGACCCAATTTATTGAGTGTTAATATGTCTACTCTTGGTAGATAATAATCATATCCAACAAAAGATGATTCTCCGGGAGTTACAACATAATTAGTTGTTGACTCATATTGTCTTTGATCAAACGCAAAGGGAGAAGCAGTTGTTGATGTAAATGGTTTTACTCTAGGTCTAAAATCAAGGATATCAGAAACCTTCAAACCACTTGGTAATTTTGGAATATCACTCTTAAATCTATCTGCGGAATATGAATTTACAGTAAATAAATCTCCACTATCTCCAGAAGCAATTTCATACTTATCAAAAACAATCAATAATTGTTTAGATGGAGTTTGCGTGTTTGGATTCTTTATAATTCTAGAATAATCGCACATATCATGGCGATTACCAGTATCTAAAAAGTAATTAGAAGTTAAATCTAAGTAACTTCCTTTTACATATTCTTGAATAACCAGTTCTTTAGCAGAATCTGAGAATTTAACAACTTCACCAACAGCAAAAATATTTGTATTTCTTCTTACGTAAAAAACTTCATTAGCAGTAACATCAACAACTTGACCTATCGCTCTACTATCAATTCCCAGAAGTTTTTCACCAACAATCAATGTTTGATCTAATGCTAATCCAGTNGCAAANTTTAATTTATCTAAAACTGGAGCATTTTCATCAGTTGATTCGTAAATAGCACGAACATTGACTGCATCTGGCACATTTAATGAGATCTCATAATCTTCAATTCTAGTTCCATAGNATTTNGTAGTTGATAACCCATTNAGTGCTTTTGTTTTTTTAGTTCCAGTAACGCTTAACTTATTACTTCTNATAAGNTCTTTACCTTTACTGATAATTCCTTTCTTTCTNAGAGTAACAATTACAGTTACGTTTGTTGCTGATGATTGACTGAGACCACTAAATGTAACTGAAGTGCTATTTGCTCCCAAAGTAAATTGATCACCGGTNAATTCTTCAATTTNACCATTAGAGTAGTGAATTGAATATCTCTCAGCATCAAATGATTCATAGAATACATCAGTNATTCCAGAATTAGCNTCTAAAGCATCAGATACATTAAGTGTGAGCTCATTAGAAGATACACTCAATCCAGTTATCTGTTTTGTAATTGTCAGATTAGAAGAAGATAAATCAACAGATGCTGTAGCATTTACTGGCATTGTCGCATACAAACCCTCAGTTCCCTCATCTCTTATTTTTGGAACCATCATGCAGAACGTATAGTTTCCGTTAGCTTGAGAATTTGTATAAACACCACTTACAGCAGCACTTGGTTTCGTCAATGTAATTTCTGTTCCACTTGGATCTATTGCGGTAATATCGGCATAAATTGGATCAGAATTGCCGTTTTGATATTTAATAGTTCTTCCCAACTTTATTCCTGTTACACCACTAAAGAATCTACCACCAACTTTACCAGTTTTTGTAGTAGAACTACTTCCAGATACATTCAGTAAATCACTTTTACCAAAATTAGGTAATACTTTTTCCTCTAATACAGTGTTTGCTATGAAGTCAGATTGTAAACTTGAATTCAAAGAATCAGCATCTTGATAAACTGCTTTGATATCCTCTACAGTAAATTCTTCTTGACTGATAATTGCCGTTTGTAGTTCAATATTTTCATTGATAATAATTTGCTCTCCAACGAGGAAAGATCCTGAAGTTTGAGTCAGATTGAAAGAATTGGTGCTGGAACTATTTCTATTTGTGATGTATCCTGTAGCGCCACTAGAAAGTCCTCTAACATAGGAGGTATCTGGAACATCAGTCGCTGGATATGCGTTTGTTAATGTAACACTAGTAAATGTTTGAATATCATATAAGTAGAGATCCCACTCAGTCTTATCTCCCCTATAAGTATCATCAGTCAGACCAAACCAATAAACTCTTGCTTCACCGATTTTTGTTGTTAAACCAGCGGTTGCTGCATCTGATATATTAGAATTTCCAGCAGCATTTCTTCTCTCTTTGTAAAGACTAATAATATTTGTATTTGTCGTGTTTGCGCTAGACGCATCACCAATATTAATAAATGGAGTTCCGGCAACATTATTGACTCTCAACATGCTTCCCGGAGAAAACGGAACTCTAGAGTCTTTAATAGTCTTTGTTGCTCTCGGTTTATCAATATCGACAATAGTCGATCCAACTAAATCAATATCAAATCCTTTAACGTATGCCGTGCCTGCGGACACTTTTACAGACAATGAGTCTTCGGATGGAATATTTCCTTCATCGGTAATTTGATCTGATCTGAAGAGACCACCATTACCCATCTCATCATTTAAAGTTTCAGCAGTATCTACAATAAAATTATCAATAGAATAGTTGCCAGATTCATCATATGTTCTCTTGGCGAAATACTTTCTAATTTCACTATACTGAGACTTATCCTGTAATTTTTTAATTTCACCTTCATCAATTCTTACAAGTTCAATGAAGTTTGTATCATCAGTGTCGGTAAGTTGCTTTTTAGCTAATTTAACGCTGATTTTTAATCTATCTGCACCAGGAGCAGCATAGTTAGTAAAACCTTTAGCATTATCATTTAAATTAGGATCTTGATCAGAATTTATTACTTCCTCAACGATATCAAATCCGACTCTAAAAGATGGTTCGTTATTATATGGATCTAAAACAATTCTTGTATCTGGAGTGTCAACAAAGCATCCCCTAATAAAGTAAACACCTTGAGTAACACCAACAGCATAACCAGTTGCCGTCGAATTTGTTGTTACTAGTGATAAGACACTATCACCAGATGACAATGTGGTATTACCATATGTAACATTCTCTTGAATTATAAGTACTTCTCCATCTTGGAATCCTACAGATTCTCCATCTTTAGCACCATCAGAATATTTGACGAAGAGAGTTATATCT
Source organism: Methanobacteriota archaeon (assembly GCA_002696315.1). Lineage (GTDB taxonomy): Archaea > Thermoplasmatota > Poseidoniia > Poseidoniales > Poseidoniaceae > MGIIa-I. The sequence goes on from NZRR01000014.1 coordinate 12,873, forward strand.
TCTACACCTTCATCAGGTGGCATAATATATCCAGTAATATTACCTACAGCCTCAGAAGTTTCACCTTTTAATTTAACACCATCTCCAGCAACGAGAGAATCAAGATAAACAGTAATATCAATACCTAGATGATCTCCTTTAACCTTTACTGTCGTAAAAGCATCGTCACAAGTAATTCCACCCGGAATAACCATGGATCCTTCTTTGAAGACATGGCTTCCATAATTTTCTATCTGATTTTGTAAAATTGACTGGAGACCAGTTAATTCTCTTGCCTGAACAGGATATCCAGGTTTGAATAAAACCCTGTAAAAATTATTAGCCTTATCAAAATCATCATAATAAGGATTTACATTGAGATTAGTCTTCTGTGGCATTTTTTAGAATTCCAGTATAATTTTTAAGTCTTCTTTTTGGCGTGGGTTTCTAGCAATACTTGCTCTATTATCAAGGTAAATAACGTCCCCTGAACCTTTATTTATTTCAGGAATTGCCAAACCACCTGTAAAATCAACACCCAGATTAACTAATTTTGTTCCTGTTGGATTTGTAGTAATTCCAGCAAAATTTGTATCAATTGCTCCTGAGAAAGATGATGTTTGACCACTTACAACATTTACAGTTGATTCAAATGGATATGCTCTACCGTTTGTAGATATGCCCGTATAATCTTGCGTATCTAGAGTTGTTTGATTGAAATAAAGTGATCTATCAGAGAAATACTTAAGAACTTTAGTTTCTAAATCATAGGAAGCAACATAACCGTAAGCTCTTCCAGCGCCACCCTGAACAATCTGTTCAATTTTTTCGCCAACTTTAGGTGTTCCACTAATATTGGCGAATTTAATAGAATTTAGACCACTGAAAGTATTCTCTTGATAAACATCATTTGTCCCAACCTTAGTTGGATTTTTAACAATTGATACTTGGGCGAAACTGGTATCAACTGGAAAATCTCTAGTTGAATCATCAAATCTAGCATAAACAAGTACTTTATCAGTTCCTAACTCAGTATATACATCAAAACCATGTCCCTTAGATGGTGGAATAATAGGAACTAAATTGGCAGAAAATCCAGTTGAGCTTGAATTAATAGGACCCAAATCAACTAAAGCATAACTATAATCTTTTCCACCAGTAGTGACGACAGCATCTGTTATCGATCCACCAACAACATCAACTCTCACCTTACCACCAGATCCATCACCAATTATATCCATCTCCTGCCCTAAACCGTTGGCATAACTTTGCCCCTTTTTTTCAATGTATACTGTTTTAATTTGATTTTGATTGACAGAAGAATCTGCTGCTTCTCTAACAGATCTTATTTGAGCATCATTACTAGTTTGCCATTCATTAGGAACTGTGATATATTCTGTTGAATCAAACTTGATAATATCACTTGGACTCACTGTAAATAGATATTTCCAAATATATCCGTCACCACTATCACCAGCTCTGCTTGGTTCTAAGTCAGTAAAGGTAGGTTCATCTTGTGAAACATTACCTTTTGATTCTGGAGATCCAGGTTCACCAAAAGAACCATTTTCGATACAGATATAAACTCTAAAATCAGAGTTCATAACATAATAATTGGCATCATATAATCTGGATGCATTAGTAATTGGAGATGGTCTCAAAGCACTATAATCGTGCCTATACATTTCATACCTATTTCCTGCAGCCCAGTCAATTCTTCTTACTAATCTCCTTATATTTTTGGAAGAAACTTTCTTACCATATAAGGTTACATCACCTGAATGCTTACTATATGCAATACTATCAATTGGAGCAGGCGGATTAGTATTCCACGTAGCACTTCTTCCATACCCAACAATAGTTGGATTTGGAAGACCTACCGTAATATAATATGAGTTAGAAGAATTTTCAACTGACTCTACAAAATTACTGGCATTCAGAATTCTAAATTGATCAGTAACAAGTGCGGACATCGTTATACTTTTTTATGTATTTATATCTGGTTATTGGGTATAGAATGGCAGATTGTTGTCAGCAAAAATATCTGGATCAGAAACAGGTTTTACAGAACGAACTCCACCACTCTTACTTTGACCAAAAGTGCCTCTTCTTTGAATTGTTGGGAATGTTGATAATCCAGAATCAACGGTCAATCCAGTAACACCAATAGATATTGGATTTCCAGATCTCTCAGTATAGTTATATATTCTGCCCCAAGAAATTCTACCAAGTGCTGATGTCAATCCTGCATCTGTATCATTGAATAATCCAGTGGAAGAAATTCCTGTAAGATCACTATTACTTTGAACATTACAAATGATTTCACCATTAGCAGCAATTGAAAGTCCACTTGTTCTAGAATCAACAACATATATATTATTCAAGAATTGGGTACCAATTCCAACAATATTATCATCACTATTTCCGGTAACTGAAGTAACACCGGTTCCTACAGCAGTGTCATAAATCATGACTGGATATCCAACAAGAAGATCGTTGGTATCAGAAGCATTTTGCGCCTCTCCATCTATGCCATAGTCTTTGAGTGCGTTAAAGAAGAATTGTATCGCCTTTTGACCACCCGATCCTGTTGTTTCCTGAATACCAGTTATAATTCCACTAAATCCTTGAACATTTTGAATATCGGTAATTAACTCGGTTTGAATTTGAGGAACCTCAGCGATAGCATAAGCAGGGATAGATGTAGTATATCCGAATCCTGGATTGGTAATTGAAACTGATGTAATATCTCCATTAGGTCCAACAACACCAATAGCAGTTGCTGTGGTTCCTACACCAACACCAACAGAAACAGGAGATGACAACTTAATATCAACTGTAGAACCAGTATAACCAAAACCTGAGTTTGTAATCTGGATGGCAGAAATTGTTCCTCCTGCACCAACTGTTGGTGTGAATCCAGCAGATACTGGTTCAGATGGATCAATCAATAATGAATCGAAATTAAATGTGCCAACATTCAAATCATATATTATTTCATCATAATCAAAGAATTGTGCGTTATCTACAAAAATTTCTGACGAAGAAGTTTTAACATCACTAATAACTTTAGCAGTTGGGAAGATTTTTGGTTCAATAGAGTCTCTGGTTTTATAAACCAAATCCCCTTTGACATATTTGTCTCTCTTCTGCTTAGTCCATTTTATTGGTTTGAAGGTATTTTCATTAATACCTGGACCAGTGTAAATTGCAGTCTCAAGTTTATCAGAACCAAGAATTTCTGCTATAGTTCTTCCAACAAGTTGACTGGAGGTTTCTCCGTGTGATGGGTGTTTTGATACTAATACATCATCGCCTATTTTGAGAGTTTCGGTAACACTAACAATACTAATATCAACTCCCTGTGTGCCAACATAGAAGAAAATATCTACTTTGTCATTAACACGAGGTGGTCTTGAAAATTCAAACGATGTTCCACCACCAAAAGTATAAGCATACTTTGGTTTCTGTAAGACACCATTTATGAATATAATGAGAACCGAATCTAAATCAATGGCACCGGAAAGAGGATCATCGGGATCTATTTCAAAAGCAAGAAGTTCACCCTCATAGAATAATGGGAATCTTGTTCTATTACCATCTTGATAACCAAGTATGCTGTCAATATAATCCATTTCTCCAAATGACCAAGAAGTGAAGAAATCATTAAATGTTTGTGTAATCTCAAGTTGGAACTCTGAAACAGGTTCAGAAATATTGGCAGCGGTTACAAGTCCAGCAACAGTGACTATATCACCCACTTGGAATCCATAACCATTTCTTGCGATCTTAAAGTCACTTACACCAACCATGGATCCAGGAGCAACTGTGCGTGTTGGTGTTGTGCCGATATTTGGATCAACCGCATTAGTTACAATACCAACAAGAGTATGAATAGCAGATGCTACATTAGCACATAAAGGAGTCGAAGTATCCACTGTGATGGAGAGATCGAAAATTTGTGTTCTTGTTGAATAACCACCAACAGTTATTGCTTCATTTCTCATGGATTGAATCGCCATGTCTCTTGCTTCCATGAACGCATATATTGTTTCTTGTTCTTCACCAGAAACGTGTGCCCCAGTTACGTAAAGATTAGCAGCATCAACTGTTAAATCATTTCCTCCATACTTAAGATTGTAAGAAATCGATTCGAGAACATCAACAATATCATCCTTACAATCTCTTCCAGTAGTACCGGAAGGTGGTGTATATGATGGGAATTGTGCTAACATTCTACCGTAAGCAATATCCGCTATGAATTCAAGATTACTGGTAATTAAATTTGCAGCATCAAAGAATCTATCACCATTGGCACCATCATCAATTTGACCCATGGTAAGATTTACTAATAAATTGTTTCCAGTAGTTGTAGTGCTACCTATACCCAATCTAGAAACACCAACAACTGGCATGTTTTCATAATTTGGTTCTGGAATCTCAATTACTGGATTGACATATCCTGTTCCTGGAGAATCTATGCTGAAAGTAAGAGTTCCACCAGCACCAACAGTCGCACTTACTACAGCGCCTTTACCTGCTCCACCAGCAGGTCCAACATTAACAATTATTATATCACCAGCGACTTCAGTTATTGATAAATTAGCGCCAGATGCTGGATCTGAAGATCTTGGATATTCTTGTTCAGTAAAGAAATCGTCATCAGAGCATCTGAAGATAATTGACTCATCAGCTATGAGTATAGTGTCACTTGTAGTTAACCCATGATTCGGAATTGTTAATCTTAATTCACCACTATGAGATATGAAAACAGCATCAGTTGCTGTGAAAGGACCACCAGAACTTGCTGTAATCGAATTTTCTACTGCTCTTACAAATCTGTGTTCAAATGCCAGATCAGTGACCCCAATTGAAACAGGTTCCCTATATCCAGAACCAGTATTGAGAGAGAAATGCTCATAAACTTCTCCACCACTTAGGTAAGTGTGGACAATAGTACTAACTCCTACATTAACGACAAGATTTCTAGAATCAACAATATTGAAAATATCAAAAGTAAGGTCTTTATCTGGATATACCTTTGAGGTTGGTCCACTACCAGTATCACATTGGAATACTAATCCATCTAATTTGACTTTAGATCCACCCTTAAGGTAATGATTACTTGTTGTTTGGATTTCAATAAGTCCAGAAACATTATTATAATCTGCAGTTTGAACATTTACTGCATTCACCCATGTATTGATACCAACAATTTCTGTAAGTTCTCCTGAAGAATTTTTCTTAGCAAAAACATTAGCACCTACTAGTGGAGCATATCCCAATCCAGGTGTAGATCCAAATGAGACAACTAAACCACCTCTAGGAATTTGATTCTGATTTATATCAAACTCAGACTCAACTGGTTCCCCACTGATAGATGTGATGCCAGTAAATACAATACTAGATACTCCATTTGTTGAATCATTTTCAAAAATATAATTATTACCAGCATTATTTGGTGTTGATGGAGTTTGGAATACACCATTAATAAACACAATTCCATTTCCAGGTTCAATACCTACTGTATTGATTCCTCCAACTGTTGTGGTGTATGTTTTAGCAATTCCAGTAAATGAATCTGAAATGTCATCAAATAACATATTGGTGGAGTAATCAGATCTTAAGAAAGTTCTTCCTGAATACTCTGCTCTTACGTATGGAAGATTAGATTCATTTCTTCTCTTTCTAGAATTTCCTTTTGGTGGTTCAGCAAAGAATACTTCATTTTTAACAATATTGATTGAACCTCTGTAAATTCTAACCTCAGATTCATCAGTGTGTGCTGCAGCAACAGAACCAACAACACCCCTTTGAACAGAAACTGTAGGATGTGTAGCAGCAGCACCAGAAGCAATAATTCCATTAATTGGACCCATAATCTGACCGTTTACATTGGTGCTAAGACCGACTTCAACAACCTTCATGTATTCATCATCAATTCTTAGCAAATCTCTTGGTTGAATAGATGAAATTCCACTCAAATTGAATGTTGAAATTCCAGCAGTAATTCCACCATTATTATGTCTAAGAATATGATTGATTGGTGTAAATGAAATTGGTTGTTGAACGATACCATCAAGACTTATAACTGTTTTTGATAACTTTTTAGTAAACTCTAATTCATGAGAATTACCTTCACCAGGATCAGTAAATGTTACAAAAATACCCGATCTTGCATAATCCTCTCTTGTTGAGAGTTGGAAAGTATCTGGAGTCAGTGCGATAGCAAAAACTTTATCTGGAAGTTTTGTTGTAACAATACCAGCATGATTACTAGTTTCACCAATTCCGATTGCGGTTTGACCAACACCAATGAATGTTGACTTAGGTGTATAGATTAATTCTTCACCAGTATTAAAGAAATGATTAGGATATGAGAATACACCAGTTTCATAGTTAAGGACATTTGTATCAGCAGGATCAAATGTCTTCATGTAAATGGGACTACCTTGATGAAGTAAACTGAATTTTGTTCTATTTGCTCTAAGTCCATTTAATCCATCATATGCTGATAAGAATACTCTTTGATTTACTGGACCATATTCAAGATCCAATGCCTGATTATCAAAGTCAGATGCTCTGTAGAACACCTCATTCATAGATTGTGCTTCAACATTATATCCAGGATCAGGATAGAAATTCAGGAAGAATTCATTTCCAATTATATTTGTTCCAAATGTCCCCAACCCAACATTTCCGTTTGTTATTGTAAATGGTCCTGGTACAACATATGACTCTAACTTTAAATTATTTGCCATCAATGCAACTTGATGAATTGATGACGTATTTCCGGAAGAAACGCGAACAATAGAATTAGATGAAGAAACTTTATTGATATCAAATCTACCGAGAGAAACTGCTGTTGTGCCAAAACCAACTGTGGATTCATACCTAGCACTTCTTTCATTACCTGGAGGTTGATTGTTAAGCAAGAATCTATATGTTCCAATTCCTGCAGTTGTGGCAGCAAACCCGATAATATTTGAACGGACATCAAAAACTGGTCCCTCAGAAGTTGTAGCGATATTTCTTGCTCTAACAGAAACAATACCTGCAGAGGCATCATAATCAGCACTTATAATACCAGTTGAGGAGGCACTATATGATTGTGTTACTGTATCAAAATAATATTCGCTAAGATAAGTATCCGTCCCATCAAAATCAACAAACGCCTCAACATATTGATCAGGAACCTTATCAAATCTATCTGAAATTTCAATAGAAGCAAAAGCTCCGTTAAAATTGCTTGAATCAAATGATGCGATAGTTTTGATACTAGTGGTTCCCGATCCAACTAATTGTGGATCATATGGTCCAACACTACTAATACCAGAGACAAATGAACCTGTAAATTCAACCGATCCAAAAGAAGTTTTTCCAACACCAGAGTCTCCAGTTGGAAGATCTTGATAGAGATATGATTTTTTAACTAATTTAATATCATGATCTCTATCATATGGATCAGTTGGTTCAAAGATAAAGGTTTTTCTACCATCCGTATCAATATCCGCTCTAAAAAATCCTAACCTTTCATTGGTGAAAGACGAATATTTTTCAAATAGATAAGTATCAGTTTTTGTTGATAGTAGAACAACTTCAGATAATTGAACATCAGAAGTATCAGGATCTATAATTTGTATTGTATATCTAATATGATTCTCTAATTGAGAAACTTCTTCAATTTCGGAAAATAGATCTTTGAATCCATCACTTGAGAATTGAGAACTAATATCATCATGGAACAAAACTCTATTAGTTCTACATTCAGTATAATCAGTTAATTTTCTATTTTGTATCTGTAAAGTATTTGATTGTAAGAAATTGCCGATTCTACTCTGAATTGGTCCATCATCTACAGCATTATCAAAATTATTGATGGCATCAACACGCTCTTCACTAAGAACATCTAGAACAACTAATGAAGTTGTAGTAGCGCCAAGACCTGCTTGGAAAGATCCTACAGAAGAAATTCCTACGTCGGCAAAGTTTTTCAGACCTGCAGGGTGAAGTATGCTATTGACTGGACCAGAAAGATCCTTCCAAGTTATTGGACTCTTAATTGAATATGAAAGATTTTGATAGTAATCATTATCAGGAGTTACTTGGAAATCTTCACTAATCATTCCAATATCATCACTCCATCCATTATCAGTTCTTGACGCATAATCAATTGTAAACTTGGCACGCTTTTTATCAATATCAACTACTTCAGCAATTGAACCACTTATTTGACCTTTTATTCTAAATCCTTTGCGTAAAATATATCTACCAACAACTTTGATATAATCATCTCTAACTAGAGATATAATTAAATCCGTGCTAGTAAATCCTGTTCCGGCGTCAACAAATAATTTTTCACCAACAGAGAAACTGGATCTCTTTTGAACTACATTAATTATTGGATAATTTTTCTTGTTTACAAGAGTTGCGTATCCAGATTGTATAGTTTTTGCTATACCTGGATTAGATGTGAGTATCACATCATCTTCATCGGCCAGTTTGAATGTTAATTTTGCTGGACTTGTATTCTGATAGGATATAATTTTAAAGAACTTATATCCATAATCAGCAGAATTATATCCATCACCCGACGTTGCCATCTGAATGCCTTCAGTGAAAACAAAATCACCGGTTTCAAATGGAGCATTAGTAAATCCTAAGATAGGAGTTGAAAGTGTACATGTGGCGATTCCAGCAGCACTGGTAGTCATTGAACTAATACCGACCCCATTAGAGTTATTGATAGCAATAATTCTATGTGGTTCCGAATCCAATCCAAATAATGGACCAAGTTGTTCAACACTAGAAACAGCACCGTTTGGAGCACTAGCAACTAAAGATGTTGAATCATATACAGATTGTTTTGTTTCGTTCCATAAAATTAAATCAGGATCACTTAAGTATCTTGCTCCACCATATTCAATATCAATTTCATCAATTGTATCCAGATTATCCAATCTTACAATTGGTGGGACAAAAGCATCTGGTCTTAAGGTTTTATCTGAAGGATAATCATATCCAATATCTCTAAATCTAACTTTTTTAATTCTACCAATTGAAGTTGATATTGCTACTAAATTAGCATTTACACCATTTTCAACATTAGAATCACTTGTAGATCCAGAACTTACATTGATAAATCGAGGGAGACTTTCAAATTTAAATCCTTTAGATAAAATTTCAACTTTTGATATGGTTCCATCTAAATCTTNATTTTTTGAAGATCTAATACTATATTCAAGTTTATCACACTGAGTATCAATATAATCAAAAACTTTTGGCATTCTAAATGGAGAGAACTTAAATGTTCTATCATCAACGCCAAATATATTGAAGGATCCATTATACTCACTATCAATATAATTAATTTTACAAGCATTTGCTACATCAGTATCTGATGTGCTAATATAGCTTCCTTTTTCTAAAGTATAGAATAAATTTGATGGAATATTTTCAGAATATGATATTGTTAACGATGAAGTATTAACGCCAATTATTCCACTGGTTTTTACATTAGAATCTCTAGTATCATAAGAGGAATTAAACTCATTGATAAATTCTTTCTCTCGGAAAATTTTGAGTCTATATCCTTGTAGAGATGAGTCTGATAAAATGAATTGTAAATCCCCATTTCTTACTACATCNATTGGTGGGTTGATCAGAGAGAATGTATGGCTAGCAGTTCCAGCATTAGTAATATTAACTTCNTTTTCTGTTTCTGAATAAGTCTCATACTTAGTTTCTGCTAATCTAAACTCACTTGAAGAATTTTTAATTACAAANTAAGATCCTACAGAAAGACCTGTGGCAGGTTGACTACTTTCATAATAAATTTTATCTCCAGTTTCAAATCCATGATCTTCGATAGTGATTGTGTTATTTACAGTATTGATAGATGATGCAGGGATTGTATTTGGATTGATTAGAATTTTTTGCTCATCCTTATTGAACTTAAGTGTAACTGCTGCTGTGGTTCCAATTCCAACAATGGTGTTTGGAATAACAGTCATCTTTATTTCATCACTCTCACTTAATCCATGAGTTGTGCCACAACTTACTGTAGTTACAACCTTGTTTACTTCACCAGTAATCTGCTCCTTATTTGTTTCAAGCAAGTACTGCGAATTATCACTACCATTAGAGTAGAAATAAAGACCATTTCCAGTCGTAGTCAATCCTACAGAAGTTGTTAATCCAATATAATCTCTACCTTTGTTAATTACATATACATCAGAGGTTCTAGTTACTGTATCTGGAATAGAGAAAGTATTAGTTTGAGCGTTATCATCACCCACTATTATTGAAGTAACTGTAGGATCAAATGATTTTGTAAATGTAAGTTTTTGTCCTGTTTTAAATGGATGATTTGGAATGTAAATTTGACGTGGAGGAATCGCAACAGTTTTTGGAGTTCCTCCTACTTCAAAAGTATATACAGATCCAGTTCCTACTCCAACACCAATAGAATTATTAGCATTAAAGTATGCTAAAGAATTTCTCTCAGATGAGAATTTTTTAGTTTTTACTTTTAAANTCGCACTATCATTTTTTAAATTNAATATTGAAGTAGCAGTATGTGCTACACCTGCTGCAGCATGTCTATGAATTTTTAAGACACCATTACCAAAATCATTAAGAACGGTAACTATTTCTGTACCATTTGAAGAAATAATCTCTACAGAACTTCCTGCAGATACATTATTGAATCTTCTATTAACAAAAATATCTTCAGATTTTCCAAAGGGAAGTGCTGAATATGAAGAAACATCGCCGGATAGTTTGACAGTTTCAGTACTAAATCCAATATTTTTAATTCCAGGTAGTGATGTTACTGATGTTGATAATCCACCTACAAGAACATTATCATTATTAATAAATTCAAAACCAGTACGATTAAAAGCTATGACCTCTCTATCACTCTTCCATTCAAATACAACACCCTCATAACGATCCAAAGTAGTGTTAATTGAAGTTATTGCTGCCCCAACCAGTTCAGATACCTCTGCTCTTAAACCAACTCCCCCAGTTCCTTCAAGGTCAAAATTAACTCTATCATTTAACTTATACCCTGTTCCACCTTGAATAATTTTAACTTCATCAATATCACCTTTCGTGATCGATTTAACTCTTGATTGCTGCTCAAAAGATTCATATCCCTCATTGATGAAGTCATAATTAGCATATTTTTTATTAATATTATATGGTAAAGTGTTTCTAGAAAGAGTTGAATTATTGAAATCAAAAGTATGATCTAAAGTAAAGTTTTCTTCAATAACTTTTGATTTATAANTATCTCCAATAAAATATGGATATTGTGGTTCAAACTTTGGAGACTGTTGACTTATTCCAACTGTAGCAAAGTACGCATAAATTCCATTTGGAAATTCTGGTGTTTTACAAAATCTTCCATTATGAACATCTAAATCACCACTAGCATCATATTGATAGTCATCAATAAAGAATCCAGATGCGAAAGAGGATGGTCTATCAGAAACAATTCCAGTATTGAGTTTATATGAAGAGGTTAATATTCTAACACCAGATTGAATATCTTCAGGATCAGCATATCCNAATGGACCATAAATTGGATTACCATCATATGCCCAACCAATAATTGGTGAATGATTTCCATCTAGATTTTCAAAATATCCTTTAGCAAGATCCTCAGAATATCCGTACATTCCATATACTAAAGAATCATCACTCTTGTTCTTGCTAAAACTTGAGAATATTTTGACCTGCCTATTTCTAGCATGAGTAGCAAATCTCTCAGCATCATTAACTTGTAAATTACGAACTCTTACTCCAAATTTAGCACCTAAACCTCTTTCCTTTACATATATCGAAGTTGTATTTGGATTGTATCCCAAACCTTCGTTGATAACAACTACAGAGTCAACTTTATTATCAACCATGACTGGTCTAATAATAGCACCAGTTCCACCAGGAATTGATGTATCTTCTACAACTAATTCTGGTGGTGTTATGTAATCATTACCACGACTTAGGACTTGAACTGCCTTGATTTTACCGTTAGAAATAATTGGTGCTAGTTGAGCGTTCTTTCCTTTNGAAATAGAAATTACAGGTTTTTTATGTAAATTTAATGTTGTTGATCCATATCCAGTTCCTGATTCATACATATACGCATCAATTATTTTACCCTCAATAATTGGAGTAAATTCGAATGTCTTTTGTACTCCACCTGTAAATGTAGAATTATCAACTATACTCAATTGTGGATATTGGAAAATGTGATATCCTGCTCCAACACTAGTAAGATTTACATACTTACCTCTCACTAAATCGGTTGTTAATGATCCATCTTGACCAAGATCAATTAATCTAAATCTATCGGAACTAATTTTATCAATAGAATATTTACGTAATACGTCTAATCCACCTATACCAGTTTCAGTGAATGAATATTCTACAACCTCACCATGTTCAAATCCATGGTTATTGAATATAATAGAATCATATTCAATAGAAACATCTTTTGGTTTAATTCTTAATTTTCTATACGTAAATCCAGAACCAGAATTTATTACTCTTACCTCTCTNAAATTATTTCTTCTTTTGGTTCTAAAAATATGAATGCCATTAGAAGTTTCGGTCANTCCTATCGTATTGATTCCCGCTAAAGCATCACCAGTAGTAGCATGAAGTTTGATAGTAGTTGGATTAATTATTTTTACAGCATATTCATCACCACTTGCTAAACTACCTGTTGTAGTATTAGTTGGATCACCAGGATCACCAACTGCTAATGGAGTATTGCCATTTTGATTATAAACGATGATCTGCCCTTCATCTAAATTGTGTGGTTCTCTGAATGTAATAGTTTCATCATTAATATCAATTCCACCACCAAGAGATAATTGACGTGAATCAAATTCAATCTCACGGAATCTTCTCCCCATGATTGGTTTTAATTCACAACCTTCACCATTCATTCCAGTAAGTGTAACTGAAAGAACTTCATCTACATCAAAATCTTGTGGATCTACAAGAACCGATTTTACGATACCCTGAACAACTGGTTCTACATAAGCAGTGCTTCCTGCTCCTGCNCTTATTGTAATATTTGGTGGATTTAATATATCATAACCATCACCACCATTAAGAACTTCAAACGAACTGATGGGACCAAAGAAAATATTATCGGTTGATTGTGGACTTGTAATTTCAACACCATCAACCATCATACCAATATTTCCNAGATTTCTCTTCTCGANCTTTCCTTCTGATGTNGAATTAGATAGTTGAAACTTTCTTAAAATATTTTTAGGAGAAATTANACGATCTTCATGGCGATCAAGTGTGAAAGTGTGACTTCCAGGATTTAAATTTTCNGTAAAACGAACAAAGTCATTTGTNGCAACAAGAATACTAGTAGCAAAAAGTTTTATCTTNTTAATATCAATNACCTTTACAGTATATTTCTCACCTGAGATTAAACCTGATAATTGATTTGTNGCAGTATATAATACCTGATCGCCATCAATAAATTTTACGGGTTCTGAGAATACAATCGTCGANTAACTTTTAAAGAAATTATCGTAACCTTCTAAGTANGTTTTNGTNCCATTTGGAATTGTGGATTCAACAATCTCATCATTAATTTCGTAACTAGGTAATGAATATGATGCTGCATAACCAAATTGCTGATTGTCTGTGGTATATACATTCAGAGTATCTGAAATATAAGTATTATTACCATCCTTCAGAGGAGTTGTTAAACTTCTTGCCTTAAATAATTTTCTTCTGATACTATAAGTCCTATTAATATC
>NZRR01000015.1 GCA_002696315.1 Methanobacteriota archaeon
TCACCTCCTCCAATATGGCCCTAAGGAAAGGTTCTCCTTCCAAAGCATTTTGGAGGTATTAGTTATAAGACTAACATGGGAGAGAATACTCACATAAAAATTTCAGAAGCCGCAGATGTTGAAAATGCATTTTTAATTTGCTGCTTTCCTAGCGTAGGAATGGTCAGTAGTATTGTAGGTCAATATTTATTAGAACACTTAAATCTTAATTTTAGTGGAGCGATTAGTGATAGTAGAATTCCGGCTATTTCATTGGTAAATGATGGAAGGCCAATGCCTCCAGTAAGAATATACACTGGCGCCCCAATTTGTAAACTTGAAGATTGTGATAAGGTTGTATTAATCTCTTCAGAGTTCAAAGTAGGGGGGGAATTAGCATTTTCTATGAGAGATGCAATATTAAATTGGGCTAAAGAGAATAATATTACTCAAGGAATTTTTATTGATGCTTTTGCGAGAAAAGGGTCGCCGCCTCCTGATCCAAGTTCAGGTGAACCAATTGTAGAATACGAAGACACTCCAGAAATTGATTTTGTAGGCGTAGCTGCTACATTGGACGGTGTCGAATTAATAGAAAAGATGGGAATCCCTCTACTAGAACAAGGCCTTATTGGAGGAATGAGTGGAGTAGTTTTAGGAGAGGCTAGAAGGCTTGGATTAAACATGTTTAGCATACTTGTTGAAGCCGACCCGCGATTCCCAGATGCTAGAGCAGCATGTGCATTAATTGAAAAATTAGACGATTTGCTTTCTGTTGTAGATCTCGATACGACTCCGCTAATTGAAGAAGCAGAACGTATAGAAGAACAAATAAAAAGTATGCTTGAAGCAGCAGAAAGTTCACAAAACTCTAGTAATAACTCTAGTCCGAATAGTATGCTTTATGGATAAGTTTATGGGGATTAAACATGTCAGAAAAGTCAAAAATAGAGCCACCCGATACTGGTAAAGAAAATGAAAATAATGACGATTTAACTAGGGTTCAAAAAAATAAAAAAGATTTTTCCAAAATTAATCTACCTAGTAGAGAAAGTATGGAAATTAAAAAATATAAAAGAGAATTAAGAAGAACGAGAAATTCAGCATCATTTAGAATTGGAAATACTATAATTTCTAGACTAATGAAACCATGGAAAATAATTACAATTCCATTCGCCTTAATAGGATTATCTTGGCGATTAGTTGGAGAAAGACTGGGTAAAATTAAGGCGCCTTACACGGATTATTCATTAGATACAAATTTAGAAAAGAGAAAGGCTGTAGTATTTTTCCCGACAAACGGTGTAGGATTTGGACATTTTACTAGATTACTAGCAATTGGGACTAGAATTAAAAAATTAGACCCGACAATTGAAGTAATATTTTTTACAACGATGCCTACACTCCATATTCTCAAAGAACAGGGCAAATTTATTGCTTACCACATACCTGGTAAGAAATCATTTGATGAAATAGATCCTAAATCATGGAATACAATAATTGAGGAAATGTTGTCTAATGTACTAGACATCCATCAACCAAGTATGTTTGTTTTTGATGGGACTTATCCGTACAGAGGGATGTTGAATTCAATAAATACTCGTAAAAAATTGAATAAAATGTGGCTAAGAAGGCGAACTTTTAAGAAAAATTCAATGGATACACCTATTGAAACTATAAATTGTTTTGATTCGATTATTTCTCCAAAAGATAGTTTAGAACAAGATTTCAGTGATGAAGAAAAATATAATTCTAATTTAATTTCATGTAATCCAATAATTTTATTAGATAAAGAGCACTTAGAATCAAGAAAAAATGTTCTATTAAAATTGGGAATTCCATTTGATTCGACAGTAGTTTACGTTCAATTGGGTGCTGGAAATATTAATGATATCAATTCGGAACTAGGAATGACTATAGATGCTTTATCCAATCATGAAAACGTCTTCATAGTTTTAGGTGAATCAATGATTGGAAAAAGACTTAATGTAAATAGTGAAAAAATAAGGATTATTCGTGATTATCCTAATTCAAGATTTTTTAATGCATTTGATTTCGCAATTATGGCTGCCGGATATAATTCATATCATGAAGCTATAAATTTTAATCTTCCAACTATTTTTTATCCGAATCTAAATACCGGCAAAGATGACCAATTAGCTAGAGCAAAAATTGCCGAGATGGCAGGTGCAATGGTTGTTATTAAAGATAGGACCCCAAATAAAATTGCGGCTACAATTGAAAGAATGTGTGATTTGAAGGTTAGAAAAAGGATGATTAAAAATATGAAAAATTTGCAAACTAATAATGGGGCAGATCAATTAGCAAAATATATAGTTGATAATTTATAATTGCTCAATCATTGATAGGAAAGAATCGTGTAATTTTTTGTAATATTCATCATCTAGCATTGATTCTAAGTTCCATCCTCTAACAACTTCCTGTTCTATATCTGACATTGGTGATAAATATTTATTTAATTTATTTAATACTCCTTGTTTATATTTTTCGGGAATTACTTCAAACATAGGTGGATAATATTTTTCCATCCACTCTGTATCCAAATTATCACCTCTTACTCTCTTTTTAAATAAATCCATATGTGAGCTTTTTCCATCAGGAAAATTTGAAGTAATATATGTTAATACATTTTCATGTTTAATTGGAAATGATGAGAGAAATCTCTTTGCTTCTGGAATTGAAAATAATTTTTCGATTTCTAATTTAGATAACTCTTCCTTATTTATTACAGAATCTAATAATAGTTTTCTAAAACATTTCCAACAATTACGGCAAGGATTTTGCCATTTACCCCTCATGCAGGAATGAGCGATACTACCAATAGTTGTTTTACTATTTATAATCGAAGTCCCTACTTCACTAACTCCAGATACTACTTGTAAAAATGGTAATCCTGCTGCTGAAAAAAGTCCACCCCAATATTTAAAATGTGTTCCATGTGGGTAATCAAGGAACTTTTTATGGCCTATTCTGTAAGCCGATTCTAAAATAGTACCAAAGGCAATCGTATCGAATTCCATTGATTCCGCTAATAGAATAGCAGGTGCTGCATTAGCTACATCAATAGGAAAACCAACAGGATTTCTAACATACTCTAAATCTGTTGTTATCATTCTTACTTCATAACCAATCTCAGTTAAATGTCTACACGCTTCATGAGGTGCATCTTTATCATATAATGTTCTTTTAAGAGTTGGAAGTGGGCGATCTAGAAAAATTGGTGCCGTATCTGCTGGTAATAAACTTAAAGCTGCAGTTGAATCAGCACCTCCACTAAATGCTAATGCGGGTCTAGAATTAGACGAGGGTTTCCAAGTTTCTAAATTTTCATCTATATTAACAATATTTATTCGAGATCTATTGTTTGCAGCCTCGGCAAATTTTCTACTTACTGGTTTTGGACATTCTAACCTTTTGCCAATAAATGGTTGACAAACTAATAATGTGACTAATGCTAAATGATCAGGATGAATTTGTTCGAAATTAAATTCAGCGGGTAATTTAAATGTAAATTTCTTTTTATTTATTGAATACTTTTCTGAGGGAGAAATTCTATCATCAGCCTCCATTTTAATATTAAATTCTAAATTAGATTCTAAGTAAGCTACGCTCACCTTCATTTTTTCACCTTTATTGTAAATTTTCCCAATACCACTTGATTGCTAATGACAATCCTTCTTTAGGCATTATTTTAGGGTTATAGCCAATAAGATCCTTCGCTAGGTCAATACTTGCAAGTGAATGTGGTATGTCTCCTGGCCTAGGGTCTACATGAATTGGTTTGATTTTGGCTATAGATAAATTGAAATCAGTTAATAACAATCTAATTTCTAAAAATAGATCTAAAATTGTTAATCTTTGACCACAAGCAACATTGTAATTCAAACCTGTTGCTTCCTTAGATGTTGTTGTTAACGCTAAAATATTCATTTCTACAACATTCTCAATAAATGTAAAATCTCTTGAATATGAACCGTCACCATTGATTTCAGGAGATTTTTCTTTGATTAAGGATTGAACAAATTTTGGAATTACTGCAGCATACATCCCCTCCGGATCTTGCCGTGGCCCGAATACATTGAAATATCTCAGTCCAATCATCTCCATTCCATATAACGAATTAAAAATCCTTGCATAAAGTTCCCCAGAAAATTTTGTAATCGCATAAGGAGATAATGGAATACCAATCTTACTTTCTACTTTTGGAAGATTTGGTTCATCTCCATAACAAGAAGAACTTGATGCAAATACGATTCTTTTTATTCCTGCTTCATATGCAGAAAAAAAGATATTTAATGTGCCTGTTATGTTAATCTCATTTGTAGTTAAAGGGTCTTTAACCGATCTTGGAACAGAACCTAAAGCCGCCTGATGACATACATGAGTACATCCTATCATTGCTTTCTTACATGTTTCAATATCTCTAATATCGCCTTCAATTAATTTAAATTTTGGATTACTTTGATTATGTTCTATATTTCTCAAATGTCCTGTAATAAAATTATCTAAACAAACAACTTCAGCTCCTTTTTCAAGTAGTTTATCACAAATATGTGAGCCGATAAAACCTGCTCCTCCAGTAACTAAAATTTTACAATTTGATAATTCAGACATACTTCTCTAATGCTCCGTAAATCTTCAACATTATGATGTCTACGTTCTATTTTTAACAATTAGTTTAATTAGATAAGTAAAATAGAGTTTTCAAATCTAAGATGAACCTATAAATTATCATACAAATTACTTAAATTCTTGAACATAGAATGTTTATCAAATTTTGCTCTTGCGTTCTCAAATGATTTTTCTGATGCTAATTTTAACCAATTTTCATCAAATAAACTATCTAATATTTTTTCTGTAATATCATGTGCTTCGGAATTATTTATTAGAAATCCTGTTTCCCCTTCGATGAAAGTTTCACTAGCACCTCCAGCATTTGTTGAAATAACTGGAACTCCAAATCCCTGTGCTTCAATTAAAACATTGGGCAATCCTTCTGTTCTTGATGTCATTAAAAAAATATCCATTCTATCAAGCCATAATTTAACTAGATTAGTTTGGCCTACCAAGTGTACATTATCTGAAAGATTTTCTTTTTCTATTTCAAATTTAACTGTATTAAACAATGCTCCGTCTCCCACAAGTATAAACTTCACATTAGGCTTCTTGATTAATACCTGTTTAGCAACTTCAAGCCAAAGTAGTGGTCTCTTTTCAGAAACAAATCGAAATACTGTACCTACTACTTTGTCATTTTTATTAATGTTAAATTGATTTAATCTCTCAGTTATACTTTTACCCTTACATATATCATTAATACCAGAAAAATCCGTACCATTATATAAAACTGAAATTTTTTCTATCGGTATTTCTAGCCACTCTGAATAACTTTTTGCACCCGCTTTACTATTCAAACAAAGAGTGAATCTCCCTGAATTAATTAAAGTTCTATATGCTTCCTTCAAGTATTGTTTATTTCTCATATGTAAAATTGTTTTTTGATCTGGACGCAAAGAACGCCCAAACATCAAAACTTTTGGGACTCCCGCCATAGCTGCTGCCAATCCTGTAAAAATATTTGTTGTATCTTGCCAAGTATGAACAATAGAAGGTTTGAATTTTGAGAAATTTAAGAACATAGTTTCAATCTCTTTCCTAATTCTTGGATGTAAATAATTTAGTAATGGATCCCATTTTTCTAATAATTCATTTGCATTTGGAATAATTGTAGAATAATCAATAATCTTACTATATTCTATAATTGGTATTTTGATATTTTTAATTTCGTCTTCATAGGTTTGCCGTACTCCTCCAGAGTTATCAATAGCATGACAAAATAGTGTTGTTTTTGAAAATTTTTTACTTTTTACTAATCCTTCTAAACAGCTGACTACCTGTCTTTCAGCACCGCCTCGATTTAAGGAAGATGATATCATTGCTAATTTATTATTATCAACCCAATTAGAATTTACTATTTTATTTGATTTCTCTACAATATTTTTAATTACTTCCTCGATAATAAAAATATCTTTGCCCTTTTGTAAAGTTTTTTCTAAATATTCACTTGATAATTCCAATTTATTTACTAATTGATCAAAATCAGATTTAAATTCTATAATTTTTTTATTACTAGGTTCTTTTTCTAAACCTAAATTGATAAATTTAAAAGTTTGAGAAAGGTTTCCTTGTTTATAAAAAAATTCTATGTATTTGAAAATTAAATCGCCTGAACCGTTTTTATCAAAATATTTCTTAGTATTTCTGTAGTATAAATCTGCTCTTTCATTCCAAAAATAACTCTTTGATATTGCAAAAGCAATAAACTGTGCATCCGATATATCGGGTATATACTCAAAAACTTCTTCGAGACAATTTAATGCATCTTTTTCTCTATTAGTCTCATAATATAGATTTATTTTTCTTTCCCAATTAACTAAATTTAAAGGGTTTAATCTACATTCTGATTTTAAGATTGGTAATGCTTTTTCCCAATTTTTTTGTTTAATATAAACTAATGAAAGTGTTCGTTGTATTTTAGATGAATCTGGAGAAATTTCTAATGCTTTTTCTAAAAATTCCTTCGCTAATTCGATATTACCAAGATTATAGTATACTCTTCCTAATCCTCCTAATGCTTCTGAATCATTTTTATATATTTTTAATACATTTTCCCATGCCTCTAATGCCTTCTCATAATCTTTTGATGCATTGTATGCTCTTGCGTGAAATAATAATGCTATTCTGTTAGTTTTCTTCCTAGTTAAAATTTGATCACATAAAGTATGGACTCTTTCGAAATTGCCTAAATTGTAATAATTTCTAATCAATGTGATTCTAGATTCTATGTCCTTAACGTCTTTTTTAATTATTTCATTCAATATTTTGGCAGCAATTTCATGATTCCCCAAAAAGTTTTGACTTCTGGACAATAGTCTTTTAACTATTATATTTGATTGGTCAATTTGTAAATATTCCTCACAATGTTGTATAGTTTCTTCATATTCTTTGCTATTAAAGCAGCTTTTGATTAATAATAATAATATTTTTTTATCTTG
This sequence comes from Methanobacteriota archaeon, assembly GCA_002696315.1. Classification (GTDB taxonomy): domain Archaea; phylum Thermoplasmatota; class Poseidoniia; order Poseidoniales; family Poseidoniaceae; genus MGIIa-I. Next base: position 7,056 of record NZRR01000015.1, read on the forward strand.
AGAATTATTTTTTAGATATTTAGAAGCAAATTCTCTTGCTTCCTTATTTTTCCCTAAATTAAAGTAAGCCCTACATAATATATGTAATAATTCTGAATTTTCTCCTTGTATTAAGATTATCTCTTCTGCAACTTCGATACAGTTCTCATATTCTTTATTATTATAATAATATTTCATAATCCTTAATCTAGACCCAACATCTACTTTATTTAGTACTGCAATTTCTAAATATTCATCAATTACTTTACCTACTCCTAATTTTTCTTTACTACGTGCTTTAATTCGTATAGCTTCTAAGTAATTCTCATCTATTTGTAATAAATCCTCACAAATCTTTATACAGTTTTCATAGTTTTTATTAGAATAATAAAATCGTGCTAAAATAATATAGTTTTCTAATTCTTTATCATCTAAATTTATAATATTCAATAAACATTCTTCTAAATTTTCATTGTTACCGAAATAAGAATAACATCGAGAAAGAATATGCCATGTTTTTAAATGCTCACTATCTATTCTGATTATTTTTTTACACCACTCAATACTAGACTCGTATTTTCTTTCAGAAAAATAAAAATTTACTACTGAAAAAATAGATTCTATATTTGTTTTATCATTTTCATAAATTTCTAATAAATTTTTCAATGTTTTTTCTTTATTCCCAAGTATCAAATTCGATTTAGTAATAATTCTTTGTGCTTGTTCATTATCTTTTTCAATTAAGAGAATTTCTTCGCCCATTTCTACTGCTTTTTCAAATTCTTTAAATTTATAGTAGTAACGTAATATTTTAGATCTTGAATCTAAATCATCTAAATCAATTTGAGAAATTTTTTCATAATAATTTTTTTCTTCCTCAAAATTTTCTAATTTGCCATTAGATCTTGCTAAAAATCTTAAAGCTATCAGATTATCTTCCTCGAGTTTAATCAATTCGTCACAAGCATTAATACACTGATAAAAATTTTCTAAATTATAAAAAGAACGGATTAAATGAATGTATAACTCTTTTTCCTCAGGATATAATTTTAATCTTAAATTGGACCTGTCTATTGTCTTTTGAAAGGCTCTGTTTGAATATGATTCCCTAATTTTTTTAATATTAATCTCATTATCAAATTTTTCTATTTTTTCATTAAGGTCCTGTAAATTCCCAATTCCTATGATTCCCCTTTTACTTAATTCTTTACTTAATTTTTCATCTATTTCGGAATTAAATTTAGAATTTTGGCCGCCTAAATAAATTATATATGAATATTCAATTTCCTCTTCTTCAATATCTGAGATTTCATCTTGAATCATTTTATTTTCTTCCTTAAGAAATATTAATGATAGCCACGGGAAAAATATTAATAAAAAGTATAATCCGCTGAATATTAAAAATATTTCTAGAATATCAAATATTGACATCATCAATTCTCCTTACTTGTTAACTCTACATATTTAGAAATTGATTCTTCAATATTTGAATCTAAGAATACTTCTCCAAAATCTAATATTATGCCTCTCGAACAGATTTCCTTTGCCAAACCAAGAGAATGAGTTGAAATTATTACCGTACCCGCACGTTGAATAAATTTTTTCAGTCTTTTTGCCGCCTTTGCTCTAAATTCTCTATCGCCGACACCAAGTGTTTCGTCCATCAGTAAAATATCTGGTTTCAACGCAGTAATAAAACCAAAGCCTACCTTACCTCTCATTCCTGTAGAATAAGTTAAAAATTTCCTATCAAATGCCTCGCCAATATTTGCAAAATTCTCCACAGATTCAACAAATTTAGGTAGATCCTCATTAGAAACTCCGTACGCTAAAGCTAATTCCATAACATTTTGTCTACCTGTAATTTCCGAAATGAACCCTGGATCAGTGCCCGCCAATAAAATAACTCTGCCATTCGTTCTAATCTCTCCTTCGGTAGGTCTTAATAATCCTGCAATTGATTGAAGTAATGTAGATTTACCAGCACCATTTCTTCCTAGTAATGCTACAACTTCTCCTTTTGTAATTTGAAAATCAATATTCTTTAGTGCTAGGAATTCCTTGAATTCACCTAGTGGTTTTCTTTTACTTCTTTTAAAAATATGATAATTTACAGATAATTCTGAAATAGTGACCGCATCTTCTAAGACCATGTAGTAATCCTCCATCTTAATTTATCGATTAATGCATACCCTCTAATTGTTAAAAATATCAGGATTATTGAAAAAAATGCAAATAGACGATAATCTAAATCAGTAATTACAGAATCTAAGCCTGCAAAATATCTTGCAGTCTCAACAAAATATGGAAACGGATGTAATTCGTTTAATCTATAATGTAATCCTTCAGCGTAACTCATCGGATACAATGCTGGAGATGCAAAGAATAGTACCATTAAAAAATAATTTACTAGATTCTTTAAATCCGGTATATTTTTTGCGAATGGTGCTAAATTCATCCCTGCGCCCTCGGCCAGTAATCCAACAATCTGAGAAATAAATAAGAAAACTATTATTCCTAAAATTGGAAGATCATATACTAATAATAAGATAAGTGCGACACCAAATGATTGGAGAAAACTATCAATAATTCGATATCTCAACATCGAGGATTTTAAAACCCTAGTTCTTACTCTTTCCGCCCTCAAACCTCCTGAAAAATCGTCAATAGAATTCATTCCTGTCTTTAAAGAAACTTGCATTAATCGAAATAATGTGATCCCAATAAAAATAGTTTCAACTCTAGGTGAACCTCTTAATACTGTAAAAACAAATAAATAAACTAAAGAAGTAACAATTGGATCTAAAATCATCCATAATAATCCTAATCTTCTTCGGCCAGAAATTTTCATAAATTTTTTCTTCAGAATAAATTTTGTTCTATTTTTGTCTAATAATTTATCTTCGGTGGTCAAAGTCCCTAATTCTATGCAAGATTCGGGTGTAATTACTCTCTCCATTAAAATTTCTCCTAATATTATTATAATTTAACTCGTTCTTCAAGAGTCTATATTTCCCCTATTATTGGCTTGCTACAAATCATCATTAATGATGATTGTAGTAAATTTAAGTTCTTTTATCACATTTTGCTACTTTTCGGAATCTGACAAAAAAGTAAAAATGGGAAAATGTAACAAATTATGAAGTTTCATCCGAGAGGTTCATAATTCAAAACTAATGAGGCCTATTTATGGATGGGAAAAATGATATTATTCGGTCCATTGAAAAAGGTAATTTATCGGTAGGAATTATTGGATTAGGATACGTTGGGCTACCGACGGCAATAGGATTTTTAGATGCTGGATTTAATGTTTGGGGAGTAGATGTCTCACAACACGTTGTAGACACTATTCTTAGAGGAGAGAACCCTACAGGAGATCCCGAAATTAATGATATTATACCATCACCCGATTCTGAAAATTGGAATATTACAACTGATACTAAATTGGCTGTAGAGAATTGCGAAATTCTTATTGTTACAGTTCCTACTCCAGTAACTGCGAACTTAAAGCCCGATTTGAAGTATGTAATCAGCGCTGGAGAAAATATTTTCAAATCTATAGAGCCGAATTCAGGAAAAATAGTAGTTCTTGAAAGTACTGTTTACCCTGGAGTAACCTCACAGTCTTGGCTTCCACTAATAGAAAAATATGGATTAAAAGAGGGTATTGATGTAAATATTGCATATTGTCCGGAAAGGTTTAATCCGGGCGATGAAGCAAACGGTGTTAGAAAAGTTGCTAGAGTTATCGGTAGTTTAAATCCTGAAATTGGTGAAATATTAGTTAATGTATATTCTAAATTAACAAGTGGGAGAGTCGATTACGTTGGTAAAATGGAAGTTGCGGAAGCTGCTAAAGTAATTGAAAATGTTCAGAGAGATATTAACATAGCACTTGTAAATGAATTGGCAAGAATTTTTCCAGCATTAGAAATAGATATTGAAGACGTTTTGAATGCGGCTGCAACAAAATGGAATTTTCATCGATATACTCCTGGCGTTGGAGTTGGAGGACATTGTATACCAGTTGATCCATATTACATGATTCAAAGAGCTGAACAAGTAGGAGTTCCTGCTGAATTGATTTCGGCTGCAAGGGCAGTGAATAGAACTATGCCAATGCATGTATATTCAGTATTAAAAAATATATTATACACAAATAATGTTCCAGCTAATGACTCTAATGTGTTGTTCTTAGGTTGGTCATATAAAGCCGAAGTAGGAGATCATCGGGAAACACCAGCAGAACATCTTGCAACTGCTCTAACAGATTCTGGGGTAAATGTCTCCGTATGGGATCCACATTTAGAAAATGACGTATATCCAAGTAACGTTGATGTAATTAATGATATTAATTCAGCAAAGAATTTTGATTTGGTTGTATTAGTAACTGGTCATTCGGCATGTATCAATCTTGATTGGGGTGCATTACTACAAAATATGAGGAAACCACTTGTTTATGATGGAAGAAGAGTACTTGATTTAATTCAACTTGAAAAATTAGGATGGAATATTTATGCTGTTGGAAAACCATAGTTATTCATAATCAAATAATGTTTTTTTCCTTTCTTTAAATTCATCCTGATTACCGGAAATTAAATCAAATAACTCAATTTCATTAATGATGATTACATCTAAATCTATTGCCTTTTTTAATTTTGAGCCTGCTGATTCTCCCGCAACTAAATAATTTAATTTAGATGATACTGAAGAAACTACCTTTCCTCCAACATTTTTTATAGCGAGTGTTATTTCTTTTCGAGGTTTGGAAAGTGAACCAGTTATACAAAATGTTTTTCCTTCAAAAAGGCCGACTTCTTGAACCTCTTCATCTATAATTTCTATTATGTGAGATAGTTCTGTAATTAATTCTGTACGTTTATTTAAACCATCACGTAAAATTTCTGCTACTTTGTCTCCGATACCATCGATATTAGTTAATTCACTATTATCTCCTAATTTAGCCCAATTTAATAAACTTTCAAGATTGGTGAAATGTTGAGAGATAACTGTTGCTACCTCTGGGCCAATTCTTTCCATCCCTAATGCATGTAAGAATTTAGAAAGAGTCAATTTCCTTGTTTTGTCTAATTCTTTAATTACATTATTTGCACTTTTTTCCCCCATTCTTTCTAATGAAGAAATCTGGACTCTATTTAATTTGTATAAATCCGCAATCGTTTCAATTAATCTAGATTCCAATAATGATTGTATTAATTTTTCACCTATACCATCCATTTCTAAAGAACGACACCAATACGTTAGCGATCTAGCTGTTCTTGCACCACAATCTAGAGCAGTGCATCTCAAAAATGCCCCTTCAGTGGTTAGTTCTCTAGGGCAGGAGGGACAAATTACAGGAACTTGGATATCTCTGTGAACTAGTGTACCTGTAAATAAGGTTCCATCGGCATGAATTCTATTCTGAAGATCTTCATTTTTCGCTTGGCCTAGATTTTCAATAATCTTGGGTATTACATCTCCTCTTCGGGTGATTATTACTTTATCGCCAATTTTAATCCCTAGTCTTTGAAGTTCTCCTACGTTATGTAATGTGACATTTTCTACAGTTACTCCCCCAACCATTTGAGGGGCGATTCTACCTACTGGAGTAACTACTCCAGTTCTACCCGTTTGCCAATCCACATCTAAAAGAACGCTTTTTGCTTCTTGAGCCGGAAATTTCCACGCTAATGCCCATCTTGGATGATGAGCCGTCATTCCTAATAATTCTCTTTGTTTTAAATTATCTAATTTGAAAACAATACCATCTATTTCATATTCATATTTTGATCTTTTTTCGGACCAAAGATGAGTATATTCAATCATATCGTTTTCAAGAGTCTCCGAATTAAAAACGACCCAAGGCGCTGGATTTATTCCTGCACTTGTTAACCATTCTAGCAGTTCGCTATCATTTTCAAATTCGGGGGATTTATTTGGAAACTTGACATCATATGCTTGAAAAATTAAATCTTCTGCTTGTNCTTTACCTTCTCCGTGTTTCTGTCTNAGTGCCCCCGAACATAAATTTCTAGGATTTGGTGAAATATGTTTATATTTTTTATCAAATACTGAAAGAGGCATTACAACTTCTCCCCTAACATGACAATCTATAGCTAAATTTAGACGCTTAGGGATATTCTCAATCAATTTTGCATTTAATGTAACGTCTTCTCCCCTTTCTCCACTTCCTCTTGTCGCAGCCCTAAACAAATTCCCTTCAACATATTCTAATGATAGTGCAGAACCATCTAATTTTGGTTGTGCAAGATACCTCTTACCTCCAAAAGTTGTTTGATTAATAAAATGAATAATATCATCATTTGTTGTCCCTTTGTCTAATGATCTCATTGGAAATTTATGTTCTACTTTTACTGTTCCTGGAAGGGGCTCTGGTCCAACCTCATGGAGAATAAGATTGTNTGGATCTAAAGATTTTAATTCATCCCAAAGAGCATCAAATTCTGTATCTGAAATCTCTGGTGCTGAATGATTATAGTATAACTCTCGGTGATAACGAATTGCCGCTGAAAGTTCTTCGATTCGTTTACCCTCGGCCATGTACGCCCACCAACTTCATTGGCTTTGAACATCACGAAACTGTAGACCTAACAACTCCACATCAGGTAAAGGACAACGTGTCATTATTGCTTTTGATAAGATACGGATATGTATTTCTGCAACTACATGAACAACAGACTTGAACATATGNCCGGCATGAACGTTATTATCATCATCTGACCAGCAGCAATGAATATGTGTAAATGCTTTACCATCTTCAGTTCTAGCTATATTTCCTGATAAACTTACTAATTCAGAAGGAGAATCTAGTTTTCTACGAATATATACTCCATCCTCATTCATGTATCCATAAATTGTTTCCCTTGTTCGGCCAATTCCACTAGTTATTGCCGCTGCATTAAACCCAATATTATCTGCAAGTTTTTGCAAAGATGCATGTATTTCCTCGGCGGAATCTATTCTCACGAAAACATCACTACCACTTCTGGTCCATTCCATAAAAATACTAGAATTAAAGGGGTACTTAGCCCTCTCTATTCTTATCAACTATTCTTCCTCAGTATCACTATTTTCAGACCAATTATTATTTTGAGCTTTAATAATCAATTCCTTTGCGATAAATAATTCATTTCGGGAACCTCCCAAAGGTAACGGTGCGAAAATCCACCAACCCTCTCTAAACAAAACTATTCTTTTATTGATAGAAACCTCGGGATCTATTTTTTTTATTTTATCCCAATCGAGTCTTTGTCCGTCTGCATATACACTCGTTTTAGTAATTGCATATCTTTTCGGTAAAAGCATAGTAATGACTAATGATAATAATAGAATATCAAAAATAATAACCAACCAAATGGGGGTTGCAGATAAAGATGCTAGAAGCCAAGGTAAAATTGCCATCGTAATTAAAGTTAATATGTTCGGTCCATTTCTAAAAAATTCTTGTTCTACTGTACTGGTCCAAGCATATCCACCTAAAGGTAAATGACCAAGAACAGGTACTGTTTTCTTATTTTTTATTAGATGTAATATATCATAAACAACTATCAAACCAACTAATGAAATTNTCAAACTTCCAATCAGTTCTGNAGAAGTCCTTACCAAACTTATACCTCACTTAATTTGAATCTTCGGAATAATGCACCACCGACTACTAATAACAATAATGCCCAAATAAAAATACTACTATTTCCCTCGCTTTCTTCGGATTCTATTGAAATTTCGTCAACATCCATAATGCCATTTCCATCAANATCTTCATCTAAAATTAAAAGTGTTTCACAATTTTCAACTATTTCATCGGGTTTTCCGTCGGAATCTGTATCTTTGCTTGCACATGAATCAAATGGGAAATCATCAATAACATCTAAATAATCATCATTATCATCATCTTTATCAACATTATCTGGACCGCAATGTCTCTGATTTAAATCATCATACCATAATTGCGAAACGCAAGTTTCGATATTATCGCCATCAAAATCTGGAGGAGTTATTGTAAAAAATTGAGTTGTTGTAGACATAGATCCATAATTATCAGTTACGGTGATCGAAATTGAATATTCACCTTCCGATAATTCAGATAATTGATAAGCAGAATTTGAAATAGATNAAATTTCTTCATTAGTATCCAAATTAGTTAAAACCCACATTATTATAGAAATCCCATGTTCATCGGTTGCTGTATAATTAATTTCAGCAATGGATCCAGAGGGGGTTGTAATTGATCCTTCAGGGATTTTATCTAGTCCTNCCGGTAAAATTAAACTAATTATCGGTGAAGGGTTTTTCTCCAATTCAACTAATAGAACATCATTTAACGGACCAATTTGAATAGATGTTGAGTAAGGTAAGGCACCATTAAATGTGATTGAAAGAGTTGCATTAGAATAATCAGTAATTCCACTAGAATCGATTTTACTCCAAATAATTGACTTATTTTGACTACCCGTAAATGATATTGATGTAGGATTGTTCTCTTGTGTTAATTCAAAATTTGCCTCTACTATTGAATCCTCTAATGTCGCAATAAATAAATGGGAATGAACTAAAATCAATTCAGCTAAACCGTATACACTGACAACATCATAAGTAGTGGATTCTAAAGAGGACTCTATTACAAAAGATGAATTTATAATTAATTCATTCACTTCTCCTTCAATCATCTCAATACAAATATCATTAAGTGAAATTGAAGTAATATTGCTCAAATATAACATTATGCATGATTGNCCTGAATTGCCAATTGCATTGAGATTATTCGAAATTAAATTATTAAATATGACTGATTCTGCTGCTCTGCTATCATCAATATTTATTTCATTGGCTATCATGTTTTCAATCATTACCGAAGAACGAATTAATTCTAGATTTGATATATCGGCATTTGAGATTTGAACTCCTAAACTGTCCTCGATAGATAAGGCCACTGAATTTGAAACTAAGTTAATATTTGAAACCATTAAATCATTAATCTGATCTATNATCTCTAAACCGTTTGTTTCTATACCCTCCATTATGATGTTTTTAATTTCTCCATATACGCCAACTGTCCTGATTCCAGTATCTAATTCATACATAGTAATTTGATTAAAATTAATTTGGGAATTTGTGGCCCTAATTCCAACATTACATGAAGAAATATTTGAGGAATATATATTCAAGATATTATCATTATGAGTTGAAGTTTTAATACAGTTATCGCCTAATTCCAAAGTACTATAACTCAATGTTACCGAACTACCTGAACTAATCATCAGATGCCCATTAATTGAATTGTAAAAAGTAACATTTCCTAATTCTGCACTTGAATAATTAACTAATTCTAAACTCTGTATTGCATTCAAAATGTAAGTGCCTTCAAAATTAATTTCGCCATCATCAACATAAATTCCAGTCCAATCTTCTCCATGTAAACTAGCACTTCCAATATTTAGTTCTCCATTAATTGTAATACCTTTACTTGTTGATATTTGTAAATCTACCCCATCTTCAATCTCCATNAGCCCAGAAACTACTAAATCATCAAATAGGTAATATGGAGACCATTCTGAATCTAAATTCAAATAATTAAAAACTTCACTTGTATCAACTGTAGATGCAATAAATATCATCTCTGAATTATCTGAGACATCCCAATAATTTATTTGAGAAATATCTAAATCTTCTATTTCCATAGTAACAATTCTATCCATATTTTCATCTTCAAAAATTCCACTTTCATTGTAAGTAACACTTTTAGCTCTTAGATTTGCAGTACCTGTAAAATCAGTAGTTGCTGAAATAATTTCATTATTTTCTTGAAGCCCATCTAATGAAATTGATGCGGAAGAAATAGGAACTCCTTGATCAACTACGCTAACAAGTAAATTAGTGAATTGNACTATTGACCCCCCAGGGGTAATTATTGTTGCACCTGTTAATTCACCGCCAAATAAAGACAGTTCACAATTACTATTAGTATTAAAATATACATTTCCATCTAAAATAATTCCATACCAATTCATATTTTGCCATTCACAAGCAATGGAGAAGTTTCCTTCTAATTCTAATGATGCTGCTGGATCTCCAATATCATTTGATGATATTACAAATAAATCTGCAATGACTTTCGAATCTGTTCCTGTTAATACTCCTCCAAGTTCAACCCAGACATTTGATGCGGTCAATGATGAATCTATCAACGTTAAACTTCCTCCATTAGTAATTGTAATATTTGAAAGTAATTCTCCATTAAAGTCCTCTAAGATAATGTCTACCCCATCAATTACCCAATTACTACCATCTGAAGGNAATACTGGTAATTCAATTCTAGGGTTAATGTCATTAGTAGATAAACTCTTTACTCTAGAAATCGATTCTACTAAATCAAATGCAAAAACATCTGAATTTTGGTCTACAAGTGGTAAAACTACAATACCAGTAATATTACTAGTTTCATTAAATTTATGAATGCTTACCACGATGTCTTCGAGGGTATTTTCGCCAGATAAATCTGTAATTTCTATACTAGTTTCTGAATATTTTTCAGCACCATTAATTTGAACCAGATTTTCATTAATTATTTCTGTTCCGAAAAATAACTCATTTGCCTCCCCCTGTGCTGCAAAAGTAAATCCTGTACCTTGCCAATTACGAATATATGTATTTGCGGTAGATTCACTAAATAATAATGAACTAGTATGATCTGATGCTGTCCAATCTTCGATACTAATTAGTCCTGTTTTAGAATATAATCCATAATCTCCAAACTCAGTAGTTAATTCTTCGATTATTGACTCGGAACAATCTTGAAAATATCCAATCTCTGTATTATCTGTAATTGATACATCCCTAATTGAAAGAGTGCTGGTTGCTTCACAAGATGCCCCAGTTGAGAAGCCAGTAATATTTACTGATTCGCCATATATATCTGACCATATCGCTTGTAGTCCAATTGATGTTGTATCTGACCATTGGGCCTCATGAGTTAAATTTAGTTGATCTGTTACTTCAAGGGACCCTCCTAAAATTCGTAAAGCTGTTCCATGATTTTCACCTACTGAAATGTTTAAATTTTCAATTATTAATGAAGAATGTTGAGTATGTAATCCTTGGGAATATCCCTCCCACTCTCCTTCATCGACTGATAGGGATGATGATGATAATTGACCAACTTTACCGTTTGAAGTAAATGTAGTATCATCTAAAATAAAATCGCCACCTCCGGAAAATAAAAATGTCTGTCCATATCCATCAATTGTTGTATTACTAATTTTAACAAAATCAGATGTAGAAATAGTCATTGCTAAACCAATAGATTCAGTATCCAAGATTTCCATGTTACTTAATTCTAAAGAACTTACTGAATTCGCCAACAATACCGATTGAATTGAGGTGCCTTTAATATCGTCAATTGTTAATGATTCACTGTTTGAAACATCAAAAAGTTGGGTTGTATAATTAGATTCGATTTCGGAAAAAGACATTCCGCTTTGATCTCCATAAGCCCGTAAAAATAATCCTGAGTTTAGCGAATTTATTGTTTCTAGAGATCCTGTTGAATTACCAGAAATCTCTAATACAACACCTGTATTATTAGCCATTAAATTTGAAAATGTTCCTGAATTATGATGTTTTAATAATTGACCTGAATTGTTTGAAAAAAGTTCATTTACAATGATTGAACCTTCATTTGTAATACAATTATTTTGAATTTCTAAACAAGATACGTCATTAATACTCGCTGTTCCAAAATTTACAATACCTTCCATACTTCCATAGAGTATTGATTCTTGAAGATTTAATGTACCTCCATTTTCGGTATAAATTGCATTTCTAGACCCATTTAAACTCATACCACTAATTTCCGCAATTCCCGTACTTTGTATTTGAATTCCTTCCCAAGTTGATTTAGAGCCTAACTCAGATTGTTGTGAAATATTTGATATAAAATTAACACCATCTAAACCTGTTCCTTCAATGATTAAGCTTCCTTCTACAGAAATTGAGATGTCTGCATTAATATTGACTGTAGTCCCATCCTCGATAGTTAATTGTGCACCTGATTTAATAATAATATCATTATCAAGATCTTTAGTTCCAGACCATTTAACTGAAGTCGTGATTGTTTCAGCGCTATTTATGCCTATTTGTGTTATTGGAACGATACTAATTATAAACATCGTAACAAGAAATAATGTGACTTTACGCCCTTGCATAGACCCTGTGAAACAGACTAATGAAATGAGTGTTGCCTATAATTAGATATTTTTTGGAATGGGCCCGCCCAGATTTGAACTGGGGTCAGACGGCCCCCAGCCGCCTAGTATAGCCAAGCTAACCCACGGGCCCAAATTAGATTATAATTAGTATCTGTATGTACTAAATGGAGCTACTTCTTCAATAAGTTCTACATGAGAAACATACATTCTACGGCAACAATATCTTGTAAGTTTTACTTCATCCAAGGCTTCTTCTACAGTTTTACCTTCTTCAACAAGTTCCTTGTATTTATTCCATCTATCTGCAATTACAATTCCACAACTAAAACAACGTACTGGTATTAACATTTTTCAATCACCTATATGATTTTTGTTTCTTCTTTCTAGCACCTTTACCCATTTGATGCTTGGGTTCTTTTCTTCTAGGATCGTTAACTAATAAACTTCTATCGAATCTAAGATATTCGTCTCTAAGTTCTTCATCAACACCTTCTTTTCCTCCATTAAATTGGACTAGTCCTCTAGCAATTGCGGTTCTAATAGCGTCTGCTTGACCCATTATCCCTCCGCCATGTACGGATAAATTAACATCTACCTTAGATAATTTGCCCATGGCATCAGCAATTATTAATGGCTCCATAACTTTATTTCTAGCCATTTCTGGTTCGTAAATTTCAACTGGTTTACTATCTATTCTAACTCTTCCTTTTCCTTTTTTAACAGAAGATCTAGCGATAGCCGTTTTTCTCTTACCGCTCATATTTACAACTTTTTTACGTGCCATTATGCCTCACCCTTTTCCTTCTTCCAACGGTGCCCAGGTGCTCCCATAGCAATGCTTATTTCGCCTAATCGCATAAAACGTTCTGGTAAATCTTTCTTAATTTCAGAAATATCTCCTGAAATATGATTTTCTGGAAGGCTCTCTCCAGATAAATGTGAAGGACAACCGATTTCACAGCGAATTGCCTTCAATGCAGCACGGCCGCTAGCTTTCTTTTGATATGGTAACATACCCCTAATTGATCTCTTGAAAATTCTATCAGGCATTCTTGGATAGAATGGTCCTTTACGTGGATGATTTAATTCATATTTTGCTTTAAAATCATTGATTATTCTTTCTTTTTTACCTGATATTATTGCATTTTCTACATTAATTATAATCACTTTATCTTTATTTCCTGATTGATGAGATTTTAATAATTGACTTGCTATTTTACTTGCAAGACGTCCCATTACAATGTCAGTTGCATCATAAACGTAGGTCATAGATGTATTATCCAAGAATAATCACCCCTTTTCCTTCTGGGTTTTCGCTCATTAAATCATTTAAACTGAGGTATTTACCACCTGCGGCAATGATTTTGTCCCTCGCTCCTTCACTAGCGCTGTAAGCTGCAACTGTTGGGCTCCCCTCAACTTCTCCACTTCCTAGTAATTTACCAGGGATTAGTACAATCGCCCCTTCTGGAGCGTGCCTAGATAAGCGGCTTAGGTTTGGTTGAGCCCAATTTTTCCGACTTTTTGAAAGTCTTAATGCAACATCTCGCCATAGTGCAGAACCGGTTTCCCGGGACTTTTCTTTCAACTGATTGATTAGTTCAACCAGATTCGGATTTGTCTTTTTATTTTGCTTATTCATATGACTCCCTCGATGTTCGGGCAGCCTCGCGACCCTCCTCCCCGTTATGAAACCAGCGGATTAAATTAAACGGCCTAAAATTATATTTTCACCTCAATATTCATACAGTGAACTGAAGTCAGCGGTTCATGGATTGGAAAGCCACTATTGATGAAGCAATGCAATTAGAAACAGAAGATATCATTGCCGCACACAGAAAATATGAGGAAGGAGTTAATACTGCTCTTTCTCAAGCACAAGAACAAATTGAAATTCCAGGGGTTGCGAAAGCAATGGAAGCACTATATGGAGCGCTGATTGCCTACTCGCAAACTGTTGTACTAAGAATGAAGGCTGAAGAACCTGAAATTGGTGGAGTTGATCACGCATTTAGGATCGGGCAGGCATACGGAGTCTCTTGTATACTTAATCACCTTGTTGACAGATTAACTGATACTACAGGCTCAACACACCTTACTGCATTAGATGACTTTAGCGACAGCATACACAATGAAATCCTCATTGGAGCAAATGCTGCAGGATTAACAGTCGAATTACTTGATGCAAAAGGAAAAATGGTTGATTAAATCGAAATTTGTTCCTTTTCATCTTCAGTTTGACCTTGAATAATCATTGTTCCATCTGCTGATTTAAACATACCAGCTTTAACTTGTTTATCGTGCATATCTGAAGTATGTTCATCAGTTCGTTCAATTCTGCCTTCTTCACCAAGAGCTATCGTAATACTATCTGAAATCATTTGTAATGTTTGTATTGCACCATCCCTATGAGTTGGACCGATATCATGATCAGAATACCTAGCTTCCTCAAATATCGATAGGAATCTATCTAGTTGATCTCCAGGAACCATGTAAAATGCTCCTCGAACTGCTGATTCAAACTCACGGGTAGTTTCGTATACTTTCTTCATAAATCCATATGATCTGAAATGATGTACTAAATCTTTGTAACAATTGAAAATTACCGCAATATATTCATTTGAGGCTTTCAATTGTGCCATAGTATCTGTTAATATTCCTCTTAAAATTTCAACTCTCTTTCTATCTTGCATTCTTCTGTATAAGATTACTCCCACCAGTAATGATGAAACTAATAATATCGCTCCGGATAACATTAATTGTGGAGAAAGTAATCCTTTAGTTTCAAGAGATAATTGGAACGTTGAAAGTTCCATCACTTTAGTTACATTAAATCCAGGATTTGCAAAATTCATTGAACCAGGGAAGTAAGCAATTACTCTCCATTTTCCATCACAAGGTTGTCCTGCACAAGTATCTCCTGTAAAATTCCAATTGAAATTGGCAACTCCCTGTTCATTAGTAAATACTTTTATTGTATCGTCTGTTACCCAACCGTTGGAATCTGCATCTGGATTTTCAGGATCAAAATATTGTCGAATAAATCGAACTTCTTCATTCTCTACTGCCACGTCTGCTCTGTCACGCAGAACTGATACGGAACCTGAGACAGTGTCTCCTACGTTATATCCATTATCAGCAAATCTTTCCCAATTTTTCCTAATTATTAGATCTACATTGCTTCTAACTAGAACCTCGATATCATCGTAAGAACCATTCACTGATGCATCCCTATCCATATCACAGCCCCCATTTACATCTCTATCNGGTTCATAAGCGACTCTGATCGTCCTTAGCCCCTCAAACTGGCCTGCNACAGGNTCAACTCTTACGGCAGGTCTTTCGTCATTTGAATACCAAACCATTTCNCCTGTNGATGGATCCGTTTCNATANATGCAACNGGATATGATGTTTTCTCTGGCTCAACATANATATTCAGNCAGTCTCCTATTGGTAATCCNTTGGTTTGCTTTAGAATCGCATGNATATGGAAACTCTCNCCAAAGAAAATTACTGGATATTCAGTTCCGTTTGCAGCAATATAATTAGCAACATTAAACTGTTTAGGCCCTATTTCTGTAATCTCTAATGTTGAGTTAGAAAACACATCAAAAGTTGCATTTTGTGTCCTTCCTTGGTACCTATANGCATCATTATTTTCTTGCGAATTNTATTCTACAGTTACGGTAACTTTTCCTGATTTTACATTCTTAAATTCATCACATTCTATTTCATAAAATCCATTACCATTTGTTCTCTGTGANGGACAAAATTCAGGTTCAATNGAATCGCCTAAAAGATATGATACTCTTATCCATCGTTCTGAAAGATTATTGCCCATTTCATCTGATANTTGGCCCGTAACAACCATTGGTTTTTCTATTGCTTCTCCAGTTAATGGGTCTTCTCCACTTGTATACACTATTTGGTCATCAATTGTCAAATCTGTATTCCCAACTAATGCAAAACCGTTTGCTTGATACGGTAATACCCTTCTATAGTGTGTTTGACCCGACTTTAGAACGCATGAATCCCAAAGTCCTACTGCTGAAAGTGTTTCTGTGTTTAATACATCACAACCTTCATTCGGNAAGGCTTCTTCATATCTTAAAATTACATTTACTGGNCCATAACCATCAGGTAGGAATGTAGTTGAGTCTTTCATAAGTGTTGTAGGGTTTAATGGATAAATATCTGCTTTCAAGCAATTAATTCCTTCATTATATCTGTCTAAAGTTCCATCTTGGAATCCAGTTCTACTAGATGGATCTAATGGATCTAAAAGCCAACCAATATCTTTATCCCAATATCCATCAGAACCTTGACTCTCTGAAAGTACATTCGTATTTTCATTATATGAATGTGTCAATGTGTCTTCAAAACAATATTTTGTTGGAAGCGTGATAGTCCCTCCGCTTGGCGCTACAGTTGCAACAATTTGTCTATTGAAATTATTACCAAAAGAAATCCCTTCAAAGATGACATCCACTAATCCCCCACTAGGAGCAAATGGTCCATTCAGGCCATTATCACTAATGTCTGGAATCATTGGTGTTGAATTATCATCTAAAATTTGGGCAGTAAATGACCATGCATCTCCGGCAGTCAAAATATTTGTCCCCTTATCATCNGCAAACGTTTTTTCAACATGAATAAATGTTTGAGATACTATCCATAATTTTTCTACTGTACTAGAGGGTTTTAGCATTGAGTTGCCTTCTGGAGAATAAGCTAAACTTAGTTCGTATTCTCCTAATTCCATATCTGGATCAACAAGTATTGGAAGGCTTAATCTTCCATAATCATCGGTATAATTTGTTCCTTGACCTCCAGCTTGCCAAGACCATACAATTGGTGCTTGTTTTACTGGAACTCCTGCATTGTCAATTAATTCTGCAATTACTGTTGTAGTTGTATTTCTGTACAACCTAGGAATTGTATTTAGATTGAAATCTGTAGTACCTATGACCGATACATTTTGNTATGCCCCTGTTGGTGCCAAAGCGTTCANGTCTCCTGAAAAATAGTATTCAGGGGCTGAGAAATCTGCTCGAATTCCATATGTTCCTGCTTGGAATCTTGATTCAAAATCAAATGTATAATTAAATACAGCCTCTCCATCTACATCGAATGGAAGATTATTCCAAAANGTTTCGCCTGATGATCCAAACACTAAGTTACCATCAATATCTACCTGAAGAACAATATTATCATTATACCAAGGTACTTTAGTTCTATTTTGTACTGAACCAACAACTCTAATTTGATCTCCGGTTAAGACTTCAGGAATAATTTCGCAACGAGAACCCGAATCTGGATTAGATTTTTCAATTGGTCCGCATGGAGGTAATTCATTAAATGCGCCATTAGACATTTTAACAAACCAATGTGTNGAGTTTGTTTCTATAAATGGTATCAAAGCTTTAGCCCTTGAGTTATTTTGAGGTCCATATAAGGAAGTAGGATCTCCGTCCCATAGTAGCGGATATGGTTTATACGCTCTAGCATCATTAAATGATACTCCTGCATTTAGAAGAGCCTCTTCATGAAATAGTGTACTCCATGCACCAAAAGTTCCATCGCCATTACTAATTGATGAATTCCACCAATACAATGGTGCTGTCCCGTCAACAATCATATGTGCATCTATGAACATTCTTTGTACTGACTTCATATCAAACGCTGGTGTTTCCGATGCTTCAACATAGGGGAAAACGGGATCTGTAGGCCCTGCTAAAGATGGATCCATATATCCTTTAATCGTAAATAGACCTGGAGGTAATGATACGTTTGTATAATTATATCTGCCCTGGACTTGATGTTCTTTCAAAAGATCATTCCAGATAATTAATTCATATCCTCCAGTTAATTGGCCGACTCCGTTATCTAAAGATGAATTCCAGCGGACTTGTTCCCATGTTCCTGTAGATCCGTTCTCTTGAACAAAAGTCATTGAAGCCCATCCGTTTGAATCGGCTCTATATCCACTCCCAAATCCATCATATGTTGTCGGGTTAGTTAAATTACCAAAAGGTCCATAATTTTGTTGTTGCCTTACAACTCCACTTATTTCAAACGTCACTGGAGCATATGGTATTCTTTTATCAAAAATTCCTCTATCCCAATCAGCAGTATAATGCGTTTTGAAATCTATCCATAATGGTTGTTCATCTGAACGAACATAATCCCACGAAGTATAGTCAAATGTTGTATTGGCCCTCACACCAACAAAATAATCTGGAGAAACATCCCCATTAAATGTAAACATTTCCGTTACTTCGGCAAAAATACGATACGTGTTGTTATCACCTACATGTAGATCTTCAGGATACAAAAATTGTCCAACTGTGAATTCCCCATTCGCATTAGTTAAAACATCAACTGTTTCAATTGCTAAAGTACCATTATCTGCCCATTCAATATGTACTTGTACGGGGATATTTGGAGCGGGTTCGGTCTGCGTTGCACCCTCTGGAAGCCAAGTTACTTCGCCAGTAAATACAGCGGGCATAAAATGATCTAGCCATAATGTATCTGGAGCGTTAAGTGTAACGAATGTAGGTGTTTTATCGTCTGCATCTAGAATACAATCATTATCAGAATCCCAATCGCTACTAATTTCATCTGCACCACAATTAAC
>NZRR01000016.1 GCA_002696315.1 Methanobacteriota archaeon
TGTGAAATGGTGGTGTACAATTAATGAACCCACCGTTTTTACAGCGATGGGATATGTGCTCGGTGAATTTCCCCCTGGAGCCCGCTCTTTCAAAAAAACTAGAGCCGTTTCTAGGAATATGATGATTGCACATGCAAGATGTTATAGGGCATTGAAAAAGATGAAAGGAGGAGAACAAGCAAATATTGGATTAGTGAAAAATATCAATATCTTTGACCCATACCGTAGATGGAATTTACTTCATTGGATACAATCTAAAATACTTGATGAGATGTTCAATAAGTGTTGGTTAAGAGGATTAAAGACAGGGAAATTTAGGGCCCCTTCCTCATTATTTTCAAGTAAAATACCAGGGCTAAAAGGTAGTAGTGATTTTATTGGAGTAAATTACTATACCCATCTTTTAGCGACGCCATTCATGCCTACAACAGTTGAAATTGATCCATTAATTAGACCCTGGGAAGAACGAACAGATTTCCGCTATCCAATGTATGCAGAAGGTTTGAGACGTTCTTTTGAAATGGTAAAAAACTTGAATTTACCAATCATAGTAACTGAAAACGGAGTTGCTGATGATGATGATGATATGAGGCCAGAACATATTCGTAGGCATTTATGGATCACATCTAAAGCAATTAAAGACGGATTTGACATTAGAGGGTTTTATCACTGGAGTTTAATGGATAATTTTGAATGGGCAGAAGGATATACACAAAGATTTGGGCTTTATCATGTAGATTTTGAAAGTCAAGATAGAACACTCAAGGAAAGTGGGAAATTGTATTCCAAAGTAATAGAAGAAAACACAATTCCACAGGTAGTAATCCTAGCGGGAGGATTAGCCACTCGTCTGGGAAAAATAGCAGAAGAAACACCTAAATCATTGATCGAAGTTAATGGTAAACCAATATTAAATCATATTCTTGATTGGGCAGAAAGTCAAGGGTGTAGGAAAGCACTGATTTTAACTGGACATCTTGGCAAAAAATTTGAAAATTTTAAACATAGAGGGATCTCATTAACTTTCCATCAGGAATCAGAACCACTTGGAACTGGTGGAGCATTATGGAACGCTAAAGAATTATTGGATGATGAATTTATTTTACTTTGGGGAGACGATTATCATCCAATTAATTACTCATCAATAGTTAAACATCATCGACAAAACAATTCATTACTTACAATGACGGTTACAGAATCTCATGATTCTATGAATTTAAGACATAGTGATGGAAAGGTAGTCGCTTACAATAAAACAGATCAAGAATCTAATTTTAATGGCTATGAAGCAGGTACAAGCATAATCAAAAAGTCATTACTCTACGATTATGGTAAAGAAGGAAAATGGAGTTGGGAAGAAACAATTTATCCCAAACAATCTGGAGAAATTACAGCCTATATTGATAATACAAAATTTTGGGATATGGGCACCCCAGAAAGACTTTCAAAGTTAGAAAAATTCTTTCAAAACAGCCGAACCCGATGAGGAAACTAATGGGTAATCCGGTAAAATCTCAGGGTTTTCTACAAGAGTTAGAATCATTCCTCCAAATCCTCCACCCATCATACGTGCTCCATATACTCCTTTGGTTGATTGTAACGATTTTATCTTTTCATCAATTTCAGGTAAACTAACGCCGAGTAATTTAAGGGATTCATGCGATTGATTCAATAATACTCCTAATTCCTCAGCAGATGCATTTAATGCTTTTTTTACTCTAGAATTTTCTTCAATTACATGTGTCTTTAGGTAATCACTTTTTTTGTTATAATTCGTCGAAGAAAGACTTCTATGTATTTCGGAATCAACTAATTTGAAATGCCAGTTATTAGGAAGATCTAGATATTCAACTGAGTAATCTGAGAAATTAATCAATGTAGCCTTCCCCTTTTTTGCAAACATCATAGCCATTTGATCTAGTAGTCCACAAGGAGTTTTTAGAACCTCATGCTCTATTCTTTGAGCTTCTTTACAAATTTCTAAGGGATTATTCAATTCTTTAGCACATAGAATTACAGCTAAACATAATGCTGCTGATGATGACATTCCTTTACCAATTGGAATATCACTAGAAATTTGAAGATCTGCGGGTCCCCCTCCAGCAGCTTTCCATAATTTGATAACAGTAGGTTCCCCAGAAAAATCATTTTCACTTTTTTTAACCTCAAGAGTTAGATGAGAATTGATAGTAAATGGAAGCGACAACCCTCCTTCATAATCCGTGTGCTCTCCTATGATGTTAATCCTCGCAGGAACTGTGGCACGGCGATACATGATATTTCCAAGAAGAACTTCTATTTCAGTTATCTAGTAAATAATTAATTGTAAAATGTAGATTCTTGCATACAACTTGGACACATTACTTTGATCGGCCTTGTAGCTGGAATACCTAACGGTACACTACAATGGGGACATAGGATCGCTTGATTTACTTGAGATTGTTTAGATACAGATTCTTCACTTGGATCATATTTCATTCTGA
Source organism: Methanobacteriota archaeon (assembly GCA_002696315.1). Lineage (GTDB taxonomy): Archaea > Thermoplasmatota > Poseidoniia > Poseidoniales > Poseidoniaceae > MGIIa-I. Next base: position 2,484 of record NZRR01000016.1, read on the forward strand.
ATTTGTTTGCATTTTCTAGATAAGTAGGAGCTCCTGCAGGTTGCGGACTTGGTTCAGAATAGGTTTTTGAGGGAACATATAAGTCATCATTGGCCGGCATTTCTTGTACAGTACCCCCAGAAGATAGTGCAGAAACTTGCTTTTCAAGATTTGCAACACTTACTCCATATTGTCTTGCAACACGGTCCATTGCTAACATTCTATCATAATCATCCATTCGAGATAATGCTTGAAGTTCAGCCATAGGAACAGATGCCATTATACGCCCCATTTTTCCATTTGTTAAGAATATAATCGATTTTTGAGTATGTATTTTTTTAATTTTGTAATTAGTTGGGGTCCCCCGGGATAACCCAAACTCGCATCATATACTTGATTACACTCTGACATATTATGGCAATAGGTAGTCAGCGTGAAGCTAGAATGAATCGCTTGAAAGAAGAAATACGACAATATGTAGAAGCAAACCCCAATTGTAGTGCAGCAGCAATTGTAGATTATTTGTGTAATGAAATTAAGTTGAGAAACCATGGACTTACTGCAAGAAAGGTTGGTTTTTTCATCCCAAGATATTGTAAGGATATTTCGTACGCTTTGGATGCATCAACAGGAAAACGTCTCTACGTTCTTTCAGAATAGTCAAGGCTTTGACTTGAGGTAGTTTCCGCGTTAATATGGCGGAGACCCCAGTAAGCATTACTGCAANCAAACTTTGGCCTAGTGCAAATAATCTAAAGGAGCACTGGGATGTTAGTGATGGAGGCTATTTTCCAGAAATAATTCTAGAAGATATGCCCGCGTGGAAGTTATTAGATCCCACATTTAAGGATAATCTCAAAACNCAATTACANGAATTATTATCAAAGATAGGAAGTAATATCCCTAAGACAATAAGTTCAGAAATTAGTATTGATGAATCAAAAGGAAAAGTGCATATTGCAGAAGGAGCAATTGTAGGGCCATATACTAGATTCGAAGGCCCCTGTTATATTGCCCCCGAAGCAGAAATAAGACATGGAGCTTTTATTAGACCAAATAGTTGGATTTGCTATCAAGCAGTATTAGGTCACGCCAGTGAAATAAAACATTCAATACTTCTTCCAAATGCAAAGGCNCCTCATTTTAATTATGTGGGGGANTCAATTGTTGGNAGTCATGCAAATTTAGGGGCAGGAGTAATTTTGAGTAACTTGAGAAATGATGGAAGAGAAATCAAGGTCAAAATAAAAAATAAGGTAATTAACTCTGAACTAAGGAAATTTGGTGCATTAATTGGTGAAAGGACACAAATAGGCTGTAATTCAGTAAGTAATCCCGGTTCAGTAATATCATCAGATTGTATGGTTTGGCCAAACACAACAATTTCAGGATTTTTTGAAGAGGGCAGTACAATTAAAAATTAGGTGCAAATTTATGCAATTATTTGGTACTGATGGAATTAGAGGAAAAGTAGAGATTACAACGATTTCAAATGAAAACGCACTATCATATTATCTTGAAAAGAGAATTTTAACTCCAACTTTAATGAGATTAATCGGAGAAGCGGCAGGAATTGAATTAATCCTTCGTCATGAAAAAACTAATCCAAAAGTAGTAATTGGGTGGGACAACCGTCCTAATAATATTAATTTAACAAAGGCATTAACTCAAGGTTTAGCAATACAAGGTTGCGATGTCCATTGGGCGGGTGAAATTGCGACACCAGGCTTACATTATTGTTTATCAGAATCTGGCTATGATGGGGGATTTATGGTTACTGCAAGTCATAATCCTGCACAGGATTCAGGATTGAAGATTTTTGATGAGTTGGGATTCAAAACATATCCAGAAAGAGAAGAGGAAATCTCTAAAATCGTAGAGAATTTAGTTTCAGAAGACAGAGAGTTAGATGAAGACTTCTTAGAAAAANTAAGTAAACCTTTGATGGAATTTAATGGTAGTATAAAATATCAAAAAGGGTTGCAAAATCGTTTGGAATTAATACAAGACATGTGGGAAGTCCAATTAGAAGATGCAATCAAATTAGAAGTAATATCATCAAAAGGATTACTTTTAGATAGTTCCAAAGGTGCTAATGTTGATTGGTTATCTTCTTGGCTTTCTTCAAATGGGTTGACTAGTTTTGAGCAATCTTCAGACTGTTTGCAAATAAATTTGAATTGTGGAGCAGGTAATTTTTCTCCTACAGATAAATGGACTTGGGATGATTTAGAAAGTGATCATGTATTATTAAAGTCAATAAAACAAAATTTACAAAATATAGACAAATCAAAGACTGGTCAAATTATTGCTGCNGCTTTAGATGGAGATGCTGACAGATGCTTACTATTCGAAATATTAGAAGATGGAACAGGTATTGGCGTGGTTGACGGAGATAGAATTGCAGACGATATACTCCAAGCAGGTGTACAAAGAGAGCCGCAAAAAGATTGGATACTAGCCGCATCAATTGAATCAGATCTTAGTTTAACATCTTCATTGAAGAGACTTTCAGAAAATATTGAAGATTTAGAAACCGCAGTTGGAGATAGGTGGCTATCCCTAGCATTATGTAAACAAACTAAACCGGCATTTATTCAAAGTAATGAATTTCCAGGATTAATCGGTTGTGAAGATTCAGGGCATATTGTATTACCAATTCCTTTCTCACAAAATAAATGGGGATTAGTTGGTGATGGAGCCATGACCTTAATTTCCACAATTTTAGCTAGAAGTGTTTTGAAATCATTAGATACAAATAACAAATTNCAATCTGGTTGGAAACTAAGAAAATCTGTAAAAGGAGTAGATAGAAAATTATGGGATGGTAAAAATAAATTAAGTGTAGAAATACATGAATTAGCCGAAGAATGGTTTACAAATAATTCTGGTTCTACAAAACTATCTAATAAGAATATTAACGGCTCTAAATCATTATTATTACTACAAGGAGATATAGAAAATCTTCCATTTAGTCTCGGAATTCGTAATTCGGGAACAGAACCCAAAATTTCTGTTTCTCTAAGATTGTCACCCGGGTGTAAAGAACTAATTTCTAGCGAGCCATCTGAGTTGGTTGAGATTCTATGTGAACATCTTTCAAGAAATATGTAGAGAATTATCATCGGATAAAATATGTTTATTTGTTTGTGCTAACCAAGTAATAATGCCTAATAATATTCCAGTTGAACCTAGTAATAGTAGTAAACTGGTAGAATCTAATAAGATTCTTACAGATAAGATTGCAGTTACCCATGCTATGAATAAATTTGCAGCCCCCCAAACGCGATAGGTTCGTAAATCTAAAAGAATCCCCGTACTCCAAACTGAAAGTGATAATGCTATGATTGCTAAAATCAAATAAATTAAGTTAAAATCATCAAACAGATTAATCAAAATCATGATTGAAATAAATGTTAATGCATGAGCATCTAAGGCCCAACAAGAGACCCAATTAGCCCATTTTTTCCTTACTGTGGAGATTAATACTAAACCCGTAGATGAACTTATTGCCCCAACAATACCAATAACTGAAACATATAATTGTAGGTTAGGATTTATCCACGATGTTAGAACATAAAGGCTTACTAGAATCATAATATTTGTTACTGAAATCACATTTGGTAAATTCCATTTCAAACATTTTTCAATCATTAACAAGCATACTAATAATGTAGCAATACCATTAGAAATGGTTGCTATAAGAAAAATCCACAAAATACGCCCGCTTCCACCTCTATGATCAGGTAACGCTTTTTTTATTCTCATAGAATCTATTCTATCCCAAACTAAGATAATTCCAATTAAAGAGAACTCTAAAAAGAACATAGGTAAATTATATTCCAATGAATTAAACTTTAATGGGTCAATAAAAAGTGGAGGTGGGGTTGCAGCAAAGACAAACAGNCCTACTACACTTGACCCCGCCAAACAATAGCTTATCCATTCTAATGATGAGGGGACTCTTCTACCAAGATCATCTTTACCCCAAACTGCAAACGTCGCGAATAGTAATAGTACAATTACTAAAATCAATAGCGACATTTGATCTTCTAAAACAGCCCCCGAAGAAACTCTTCCTAACAAGTATACAAGCGTAATTCCGCCCATTGAAACTGCTATTGGTAACTCAATTCCAATAATATCTGTCATACTCAAATTTAATTCTTTAGTTCTCCATCTTGAAGCGGNAATTAAAATCACAGAAAAAATAGCNGCAATTAACAACATTGCATTTGCAACACTTCCAGAATCANTCAAAGAGGGAGAGAAACTGAAATAACCAGTAATGGCAAAAATAATACCAATGAAAAATAACATTACTATTGGTTTATAATGAACATCTTGTAATAGTAATTCTTCTCCGCTTAAATTTGTATTTAAGTTCTTTTTCTTCCGTTTTTCAAGTAATTTAATTAATTCAGGATCAACAACATCAATAGTGCCTCTTTCTGAAACCTGTATGATTTCTTTAGATTCTTCTTTGTTTACCATTTGGTTTAATTCTTCTAATGTACCACCGTCTTCAAGATGCTTTTTTACTAATTGTTTTCTTCTTAAATTTTCCATCAATGATTCTCGCTTTGCAATATCTTTCAAACCNGAACGTATNTCAGTTTGCATCACTAACATTACTGAAGAAATAAACAACATTACGAATGAAATTAGTAATTGCCAAGAATCAGTATTTGAGGATAAGACAATACAAGTAAGTAACATTAATCCATTTGCAACAGCAGGNTGTAAAATCTTCTCATATTTTCCAGCTCTAGGAAGATATAATCCAAGAATTAAACATACGCATAATAATTGAATCCATACCGAAACAATTTCGTTAGGCCACCAAATTGTAAAATCAAGATTTGTTTTTCCAGAAAATAGAATTGTNAAGGTTAGCGAAGCAGCGGAGCCACCCATCAAAACCATCAATATTTTTTCAACATCTTTTTTTGTAAAGTATGCTAAAANGATACCAAAGATAGTAATCATTCCAGTCCAAAACGCATCAAAACCGAATCTAAATTGGCATATTAAACACATTAAAACACANGCATAGAGTAAAAATAACGGCGTATCTTGNTGTTTTGTCTGNATTTCAGCAATAATNTGAACNCCGAATACTCCAAAAACTCCTAAAAATAATCCTTCAACAGGCATCCCTCCTGAATAGGTAATTGCAGTCCATCCTAGTAATGANAATAATAAACTTAAATTCCATAATTTTAATGCTCCCGAATCTCTACTCATTGCAGAAAATTCGNTCANCCCTTTGAATCTGGAACCGAGATTAATTCCACTTCCNCCTAACATNGTATTTACNGGATACTGAATTAGAACAGCTATCAAACAAAAGAAAATCAAGTACCATGGATCTAGAACTATTGGAATAATCTCTGCCTTGATAAT
>NZRR01000017.1 GCA_002696315.1 Methanobacteriota archaeon
AGTATATTATAGTTACTTGAACGAACAAACATACCATATTAATCCATTAAGTGGTTCTTATTTAATTGAAAAAGATCCAAGTATTGAAAATCTAACTGAGGATATTGAATTTACTTGGTCAATCCCTTCAAATGAAGATTATGTCCTAGTTTTAGACAATATGCGACACCCTGCAGATGAAGGTAGGGGCGCGGGAGGAGGAACTTCGGTTTCTATTGGAATTTCAATTACATTAAATAATGAAACTTGGGAGTGGACACCTCATAATTCAATAATACAATTAGAAGAAAATCTGGAAACTGAAAATATTAATGACGAGGCGTTATTTTTTGATGAAGGTGATATCATCACAATTAAATCAAATCCATTATTTGGAAATGGTGAAATTGGTTTAGCATCCATGAATGATGAAGAATCATTAACTTGGATTAGCGAAACATTAATCATTTCTGAAGATAATGAATTAGATTTAGTAATTAGTTCAGAATTTGCTGATTCTCCATTATGGTTAACCATTATTAATCAAGGGAATTCAAAGATGGCAACAACAATTACAATATTTATCACTCCTATACTCAATCCAATAATTGAAATTATATCTCATAATTCAACAGAGATTCAATTAGAAGATACTCTTCAATTAGATGCTTCATCTTCACCCAATAAATGGAATCAAATTGAAAATTATAATTGGGATATTGAAAATATTGGTATTATTGATTCTACCGCTGCAAATGCAAAATGGGATTCTCCAGGTCAATACTCTGTAAGTTTAGAAATCTTAAGATCTGATGGAGCGACTGCAACATCATCTATTTCAATAACTGTTGTTGATTCAATTGAACCAAATTTGAGAATTTCTGGAATTATTAATAATGCACTTGTTGAACAAAATTCTGATGTTACACTAAATTGTGATTGTAATGACAATCATGAAATTGATAAAATTGAATGGATTTGGGATTCTGACGTTAATCCAAATCAAGGTTCTTCTTTCATATTACCAACAACAGAATTAGGGTTGCATACTTTGGATGTTAAAGTTACAGATATTTCAGGAAATATGGTTCAGACTAGTTTAAGTATCACAATTATCGATGCGACACCTCCAGAACTAATTTCAGTAACCTGGCCCAATGATAATATTGTACAATCAACAGAATTAGATTTTAAAATTAAAGCTACTGATCCTGAAGACTCTAATTTAATTTTTCGTTGGGATATCGACTTGAGTACAGATAGTAATAATGATGGTGATAAAAGAAATGATTGGATTATTGGAGCATATGATACTACAACAAATGAAGCTAAAATGAGCTATACATACTCTACTCCAGGAGTTTACACTGTAATGGTTCAAGTTTTAAATTCTGAAAATAGGAAGTTAGAGTTAACTCATTCAGTTGCAGTATCTGAAGCCCCACCACCTGAAACCTCGTCAATGGTATATTTTGCTGGAGGATTTATTTTACTAGGTTTATTGAGTATTGGAGGTTTCCTTGCATGGAAAAATATTCAACAAAGAATTGACAGAATTGAAGCAGAAGGAAGAAATTTAACTCCTGAAGAAAAAGCAGAATTAAAACAACAAGAATTATCTCAAGAGTTATATGGCGATGATCAAACGGATTTAGCTAATATTGCAAATGCTGGGAATACAGAGAATCAATGGAGTAGACCTCAAGTACAACAAGTCAATTATCACGATATTGCTGGAATCCCTTCCGCAAATACGCCTCAAAATAATTTTTCTATTCAAACCAATAATGATATCGGAAACAACATGCTTGAAGCTCTTATGGAAGAACCAGAAATAATAGAAGAATCAAAAGAAGATAAACATGATTTGTCATTCCTAAAAGAAATGAAAAATGAAAATAAAGTAGAAAAACAAAATACGGGTTCTGGATTAAAAATGGAAATTCCTGGAATGAAAAAAGAACGTGATACTACAAAGAGAAATAAAGGAGGATTGAAAATTGAATTACCACCTTTACCAGAAAATCTTATACTGAATAAAGATAATCAAAATGATGATGATATGGACTTGTAATATTTTTAAGAAAATTAATACTAAAATCCATCCATTAAGGGCAATGGTAAATGAGTAAGGTCATTACCTGCTATAATCATGGAGGGGATTCGACTTATCTTGGAGCTTCCCCGCGTTAAGAAAATTAAAAAGACAAAAATTGCTTTTTTATTGATTATTTTAATGATGATTTCTAGTTTTTCTCCACTTGTTTCGGCTCAATCTGGTGCACTAAAAACTAATGATTTTGGAGTATTAGATAAACTTCACGAGGTTTCTGCATCTGATTTTATTGGTGATGGTGAAGAAGCTGCACCAATAGCATCCCAAGCAATACTTGACGAAATTAATGAAAGAGAACGAGAAAGTGGGTTAGAAGATCCCTTTGGGGAAAATTCAACCGATTTAAATGATTTAATTTTGACTGATACAAACCCGAATAAACCATTACATCCACTTCCTTATCAAATGCTCGAAAATCCTCAACAAAAACCTGAGGGGCTTCCTGCAAGTTTATGGGAAACCCTTGCTCCATGGGGAATTGATAATTATGTCGTAATTACAAATTATTCTACAATAAATGATGATGAAGGTATAATATTATTCGATAATGCATCATTTTATGGTCAATTAATTGCATTTCCCCCGAACCCATTCAATAATGAAATTGATATTGATGGAGATGATGAGGCAGATATTGTTGTAACTCTTACAATTTCAATTTTCCCAGATAATGCCGATATTGATCTTGGAAAGGGTGAGACTTGGGATATTATTGATAATTTTGGTAATCCTTGGCCATATGATGGAAGTATTTTCGATATTTCAACAGGAGTTCCTGCACAACTATGGGTTAAACCAACTATCTCCTACACCGTTAGTACAATTGACATTAATGATCCAATGTGGGATGATTTGGATCATTTAGAAGTTTCATTATTAAAAGGATTTACTTATGATTTATCAGTAGGTTCAGAAGTTGGTGAAAGTTATGTCTGGACAATAGATTCTAGATTTACCCAAAGTCCAGAATTATTCGAACTAAATGTAGGTTTGGAAAGAGTTACATTGAATATTACAGATACTACGCTTTCAGCTGTTGATGCAGCTGCAGGCGGTCTTCTAACATTATTGGGTGTATTTGAAGGAAGTTCGGAATTAAGCTTAGCAATGTTAGCGTCACCATATTCACTAAATTTAGTTAATACTGATCAGGCCAGGTGTAGAGTTGAATACACTCCCGAACAAAGAAATTTACCAAGTGAACAACAAGATTGTGGAATTTCAGTGGGACTTGGATATGTTCACTATCCAGTTGGCACTAATCCCACTGAAATACTTGAAATGGCTTATATTGATGCTTCTTTCCATCCAACTGGTAACTCTGGCACTCCATGTACGAATATCCCAGTACGCTACTGTCTACCCGAGGAAATTGATTTAATTATAAGAAATGATAATCTTGGAGAAGATGGTTTAGACACTATCGAATTTTGGGCAGAAAGAGATACGGATTTAAGAATTCATTATTATGAAGATAGATCTAAACTTCAAGAAGGTGATGAATATGGAAATATTACTGAAGCTATTGGATGGATAAGAAAATTACCTTCTCAAAGTTTCGAGCCCGATGAAATTGATAGAATTTATGAAATGTTAGGTTATGATAATGAAATAGACCTACCTGGACAAAGACCATCAAGGTTGTCTTTTATTTTAGGAATTAAAAATTTCACCAGAGATTCATCTGAAAATAGTAATGATCCTACATTACCAGTAAACCCGCATAGTTCTTCTAGACCCAACACTCTCGTATTAGTTGCTTCGAAAACAAAAGTTGAACAATTGGACTATATTTCATGGTTTCAAAGATACGGAAATGAGTCAGATCATAGAAGAATTCACTTTACTTTAACCGATATTCCAGAGGTTATTGTACTATACGGTTCATTCGAATTAGGAGGAAATAATAATGAAATTGAAACGCCCAATGATCCTAGCCTAAGTGCTTTTAGTCAACTTCTTGATGGAGCAATTATTACAATCGTTGATGTAATAATCAACATAGGTTCAATTTTAAATACACTTCCAGAAGCATTAACCGAAACATCGGGTTCAAGCGGAGGAGACATAAATATCGAAATGATGAGCAGTGTTAGAGAAAGTAGATTCCAGAGATTCCTAGGAGAAATAATGATATTATTCGGAAGTAGTTCACATCCAACAATTTCAGAAGATCATTTCATGTTAACAAAAGATACTGATTTAGATTATGTTACTGGAAGATTGGGACAAGTTGAACCTTTAAGCAGAGTTGGTTTGAGCGCTAAATTTACTAGTTTATCAGATATCCATTATTCATTTGATCCAAATGAGGATGCTAGAGACATACAAATAAAAATGAGTTCTGGAGAAAATTTTAGATTTGCATATTTAGAACATGAAAGTAATTCAATAAATATTTCAGCATTTCAATCTGCTCTCCTTGTAGGAAGACCTGGAAATTTAAGTATTATACAAACTCCTGAATCTATGCACTATACTGCTGATTCTGGAATTTCTAGTTTAACCTACACTGCAGAATCTGGAAAACAAAGAAATGCACTAAAATTGGAAGGATTACCTAATGATTTTGAAATTTTATTAGGTGACGAAGTAGGATATACTTCAAATGAACCTTTGGGCTCGATTGCAATTCAAATTTCTAACGCATCTAAGGATTATGTTTTAGATGGAGATCATGCTTATCACTGGCAAAACGGAGATATCAATGAAGCAAGTTTATCTGTAAAAATTAGTAATTTACTTACTGCTTCATGGCGTTCTCCTGTCATTCCTGGTGCAAGCGGAGTTGATGGATTAGCCCAAATTAAGATGATTCGTCCTGAAGGAAATACATTTAATGCAAAACTTATCGATGAAACCACTTATGAGAATAAACATCTTGGATTGAATGCTACGTTACAAATTTCTCCATTACCAGGTAATTTAGTGGTGGATGTACCGACTGATGACTCTGGAAATTCGTTAGTTTTACCGAGCTTTGGCGAACAAAGTGGAATAAATGGAATATCTAATTTCCTTGCAGGCTTGATTGGCTTTGGTACGGGAGTAAATGATTTAGTTGGCAATTTAACTAGAGATTTTCTAGGTCCTGAACCTGGAGATATTAATGCAAGTTTAGTTCTAAATTTAGAATCAGATGAAGAATTTGATATTTTTATTGAACTTGAAAAGGGAGACTATGTTTTGGATGAACCTGCTTGGGTTCATGGTATTTCTGCGGAATTTATAGAAAGAACATTATTAGATATAGATTTTTCAATGCTTAATTTAACTAATAATTCTATTTCAGATTTAGTTGATATTCTGAAAGATGAAATAATTTCTGAAGATGAGCATCATAGATTTTTTGCTATAATGGAAAATAGAATTAGGGACCCAACCAGTCTTTCATTTATGATGAGAGACGGATGGATTAATTCTGAAGAATTAAAAAATATTGATTTGGAATTATTAGGTGAATCCGGAATTAAAGCTCATGATGAAAGATCTTACCACATTAAAGCATGGCTACCTAAAATGGCTCCAATTGTTGATATGAGTTATTTTTACTTTGTCGATGATGATATTCCTCAATGGAGTTTAGATTTAAAAATGACCGATTGGAAACCAAAATATGATGATTTGATTATTTCTGTAAATGGTTTAGAAGGTATGAATTTGAAAATAAACCTAGCAGGATTTGATACAACTAGAGCTACCGATGTTGAAATAAAAATGTATTTATCTACAGATTCAACATTGGTAGTTCCACGAATATACACAGATATGCAATTTGATTTGGGAACTTCATTAGAATATGCACAAATTACAATGGTTGATAAAGTTCTACAACAACGTATCTCTTCATTAATTGTGGATATACCCACTAGAGCAAACTTTGCAGCGACAATAGGAGACATACTAGAGTTAGACCTTACAGTTCCCGCTCCTGGCGGTTCAACATCTGCTCCAAATTCGGTAGATGCTCTAATGATAACAATGGCACGTTATGTTGATGGAAATTGGTGGCCAGCCACAGCTTTCATGAGAAATTTACCTGGTGAAGTACATCTTTCTACGGGTCCTTCAAAAGATTTTGATATTACTGAAGATACTACATTTCAGGGATTAAACAATCTTGATTATACTTCTAATGGTGATGATATGGATCTTTACATTTATGCTACAGGAAGAGCAATTGATTCAAGATCAGATATTCTAATGCTTGCGGAAGATATGCCAAGTACCACGAGTATCAAGCATACTGATAATTGGGGAATGAAAATAGAGTCGTTTCCAAATGGCATTAAACGATTTTATCTTAGACAAAGTAATACACCAATCCAACCTGGAGTATTTCTAGAAAGTAGTGAAGTTCTTGGTGAAAATTTACGAAGTGCAACTGTTCATGCTTATTATATTGGAGACATTTATCCAATAGGAGTAATCAGTGATGTAACTGGAGGTAAAGTTATTGCTACAGGTAGTGCAGATATAGAAATGGGTGGAATTAATTGGGATGCTAAAGGCGTTTTAATTGATGCCCAAATTACAGGGATTATTCCTAGTGCATCTACATTTGCAATCAATGGAATCGGTAATGATTTATCATTATTAAATTCGGTAACAAATGGTAGAGCTACAACAACACACTTTGTATTTCCTGAACCAATTTCTAGTGGAATTTTAACACTTCTATTTACTATTTTTTGAGTTGAACAATATGGATGATTATGAGGATGATGATGAAATAAAACTGATTCAGATTTCTGATACAGTATATGCAACTGAAGAAGAATTAGAACGAAGTGAAAATGCAGCTGAATTATTAAGGACAATCCAAGGTACTTTTTCACCTGTTAGGTTATTAGCAGCCTCATTAATGGTTCTTTTATTTTTCTCAAGTATTTTTGCAACTTATTATTGGATTATTCCAAGAGATGCTGTTAATGTCGAAGTAATTTATATGCAATCTGGTGGTGGTCACGTAATTTTAACACAAGTTCATAATTTAGGAAGTAGAGAAATAAGTGAGGTTAGTGTAGAAATTTCATTTGAGGATTTAGAAGGAAATGAACTAAACAATACTATTTTTTATCGTGAAACAATTGGAGCACATATCAGTGTTGCAAGTGACGATTTAGAATTAACTGTACCTGGAGCAACTGTTTGGGATAATTATGAAATAAAAATTTCTATAAATTATAAAGATGGGAAAAATAATCAAAGATCTACTACTTGGACTCACCCAGTTGGCGATTGGGTTTACGAATGGTTTACAAATAAAGCCAAAAGACATTGGTTAATCATTTAATTGGCTCATCTATACTAAACCATTGAATAGGGTAAGTAAAGACGGAGTTAATGTGAACAGAGAAGTTCGGCATGTAATAATTGCATTATTATTATTAATTTTGACAAGCTGGTCTCCGTTAGCAAAACCTGTTGAAAATGAGCTTTTCTCCCAAGAAGGTTTGGAAAAAAGAGTTGAAATAATAAATATAGATCCAAACCAGTTACATAATTTAGAAGTTATTGAATATCATGATGTAGAAATTAAAAAAAGACCCTCAGAAGCTTGGACAAGGATTGGTTTATTTAATTCTGAAGAATTTGTTCAAACAATAGAAATTCCAGAAATTTTAACTCAAATACGTTCGGATATTAAATTAATAATAGTTGATGGTAATGTGCCACTAACGGATGCGAGAAATAATTTAAATGAAATAGAAGGTTTAACGATTAGAGAATATATTTGGCCCAGTGGTTTTATTGTTCAGGGGCCTAGTTCTAGTTTAGAAGAAATAAATAGTTTAGAAGAAATTGAAGCAATTCATCCAATCCCAATTGCATTGATTTTAGGAGATGTACTTATAGAATTATTAAATCAAAATCATGAGATTGAAGAGATATTACTGCGAATTGATGGTTGGAGAAAATCGGATGGTGAAGGTTTCCATGAGAAAATTGAAACTACCGGAATTAAAGGTGATTTATTATTTTCAAATTTACCAAAATTATTGGACTTAAGTATTAATGATATAGAAAAATGGGATAATGGAAGATTTGATGGAAAAACATCAAATTCAAATTTAATTAATTTATTATTAGATCCAGGTGTTGCATGGATCCGAATTTCCCCTGAATTTTCAATCTATAATGATAATTCAAGGACACATATGAAATGGTCAAGTGTTACTACATATTTTCCTACAAATGGCCTTAATGGAAGCGGGCAGTTAATTGCAGTTGCAGATACAGGGATTGATCATGATCATGGAGATTTTGGAAATCGTATAGATGCTAAAATTGATGTAATAAATGATGGAGGAAAAACAGGAGATAAATGGAGTGGACATGGAACTCATGTAGCATGTACTGTATTAGGAGATGGAACTAGAGGTGGGTATGCAGGCGTAGCTCCACAAGCTGAACTATACTTTCAAGCAATGGAGGACGATGACAGTGGTGATTTTTATTCTCCTTCTTTAATCACATTGTTCAGTAATGCCTACTCTGCTGGTGCAAGAATACATTCAAATTCTTGGGGATCTTTTGGAAGTGCTGCACAAGGCGCATACACAAGTGAAAGTGAAGACGTGGATGATAAAGCAAATCAATATGATCGCTATTACAATGGTTATCAAGGTCTTTCAATCATTTTTGCTGCAGGAAATGATGGCCCTAATTCTGGCACAGTATCTTCCCCGTCAACTGCAAAAAATTCACTTACAGTAGGTATGCATCAAAGTCGATATGGTGCAGCACCTAATACAATCATGAGTGGTTCAGCTAGAGGTCCTACAGATGATGATAGAATTAAACCAGATATTTTAGCTCCTGGAGGATATGTACGTTCTTGTAAATCACAAGAAGCTAATGATGATGGAAGTTCTTCTTGGGATAATCAGTATTATATGGAGTACACGGGAACTTCAATGGCAACTCCTAATGCTGCTGGAGCAGCAGCATTAGTTAGAGAATATTTGACTGAAGTTGCTGGAAGAGCTTCTCCCCAAGGCGCATTAATGAAAGCAATGCTAATATTAGGCGCCCAAGATGTTGGAACTAGGGATATTCCTAACAATAATGAGGGATGGGGAAGGATAAATCTTCAAAATTCAATTGCTCCTACTGGTGGAAGAGGTATTTGGGTAGATGATAGATCTTCACTATCTAATAGTGGTACTAGTTTAGAATATAACATCAATGTAACGTCTCCTGGATCTCCATTCAAAGTAGCTTTAGCATGGTCAGATCATATGGGTTCAAGGTTCTCTTCAAAACAATTAGTTAATGATTTAAATTTAGAGGTTGAAGCTCCTGATGGTACGATTTACCTTGGAAATGTATTTCAAAACGGTCGTTCAGTGATTGGAGGAACTGCAGATGATACGAATAATGTTGAAGTGGTATTAGTGGATAATGCCCAAACGGGACTATGGAAAATAACAGTCTCTGATGTTCAACATGGAGGCCCTAGATCTCAAATGTTTGCTATAGCAGCAAGCGGAGTTGGAATAAATGATTTACGTCCAGATATTATTCCTGTTCCCGGTTCATTCATTACAAGTAAAATGATTCCAAGTGTTGGTGAAGAAATTCAAATTAGTTATGAAATTCAGAATATAGGAAATACCGAGGCAAATGATTTTGATGTTGAATTAATGGTAGATGGACAAAGTATCAATTCCTACGAACTAACATTAGGAACTGGAGCAAAAACAGTATTAACTTGGGATTGGACACCTGATTCATCTGGTGTCAAAGAAATTTCTGTTAATGTTGATTCAAACGATGTGTTGGATGAAATGGATGAATTGAATAATATATATTATGATAGTATTCAGGTTACTACTCCGGGAATTAATCTAAATTCTGAGATGCCTGTAATTGAATGGAGGAATTCAAATAGTGATTCTGCAATATGGTCCGTAAATCTAACAAATACAGCATTTATTGAAACAAATACGACAATTGATGCAAATTATCCAATCCAACGCTCTACTTTACTTTCCAAGCAATGGACAGTAAGTTTTTCGAAAACAAATCATAATCTAGATGGACAAGAAACTGTTGAGGTTTTAATTTCATTAAGTATTCCAGACTTAGAATTCCCTCCAGAACCTGGATATTATGATATTGAATTAGTTGGAACTGATACCGATAATAATATTGAAGAAAGATTAATAATCAGTCTATATGTTCAAAATTTACCTTTGGCAATAATGTCTACAAATTCACAAGTTTTAGTTTCGCCACTTAACCCTACATCATTCGATTTAAAATTCATCAACGGGGGTAATTCAGTACAAAGTTATGATATTTTACTGGAACCCCCTCAATACTGGGATGCAAAATTTGAAGAAGTGGATTCAAGTACAATTAATAGTGGTTTATTAGCAGAATCTGATGAAAAAGATTTGAGCATAACGATTTATCCTCCAGTAGCATTAATTTCTGCAGGTACGATAATTAAATTAAATATCAAAGCAATTTCTCAAAATGACCCGGAACAAACATGGAATAAAACCGTGGATTTGGTAGTTGGAACTTATGAAATGATTAATCCGATTACTAATATGACTCTTGAAAAATTAATGCCAGATCAAAGATTAGATTTATCATTTAAATTAATAAATAATGGAAACGCATTATCTTCAGTAACTGTTAATGCAATTATGCCTTCTGGTTGGATTGTACTAACGTATACTAAATTTTTTGAAATTGAGCCTAATTCATATGTAGATGTTATTATTCCAATTCAAGGAAATGGTCAAGCAGAGGGTGGAAGTTTTAAATTAATTATGACAACATTAGAAGGTTCAACATTTGAATTAATTGATGAATTAGATGTTATTTATCTGCCAGAACCATCAATACAGTTTTTAGATTTACAATCTAGTGAAGGTCAGAAAATTGATCTAGAAAATGGAGAATTCCCGCCAATTGGGGTTGCTTTTAATATTAGGTGGGCAATTTCTAATGAAGGAACTAGAAGTTTCACTCCAGAAAATGTAATTATTCAAAGTAATAATCAATGGGAAAGTGTCTGCGATTCTTTGGAATCATTTGAACCCTCAGAAATAAAAATTGCAAACTGTATCTTGACAATTCCTATTACGATGCAAGCTGGAAATATCGAAATTATCAACTTTATTTTAGAATTCGAAGATGATTACATAGTGAACAGCACATATAATTTAACAATACCCCAAGAATTTAAACTAGATTGGGTAGATGTCTCAATACCTCTCGCTGAATATAATAAGGTATCAACGGTAGAATTTGAAGTTACAAATCTTGGAAATGAAAAAATAAGTGATAAATTAGAGGTTATTGTACCTAATGGATGGGAATCACGATTTGATGATACTAATTGGATTGTTTTAAATCCAGGCGAAAGTAAAAGAGTTTCTTTAGAATTAACCCCAATTGAAGTCGGCACATATGAAATTCAACTAAAATTACAAAATAATAATGAGATAAATGGAGGAGTTTATGTCTTTGATATTATTTCTGAAGGAAACGAAGAATATGATGCAAGTTTGAACTCCGGGTCTAATAACTTCATGATTTTTGGATTATTACTATTAATAATTACACTAATCGCAGGAGCTGTAGTTTTAATCCCAAAAAATAGCTTATTGGGTAAAAAATCAAATTCAATTAAATTACCTCCGCTACCAATTATGCCGAAGCAAATGAATATTCCACCAATTACAAGTTTCCCAAAAAATACATCAAAATTATCAAATAAGATAATTGAAAATGAATTAACTCCGCAAGCAAAAGAAAAAATTGAACAATATGTAAAACAATTAATTTCAACCGGTTATCCAGAAGACAAGGCAAGAGAACATGCAATGAAACATAAAGATAAATTCATAAAATTGAAATAAAATATGAAATTTTCTCAAAATGTTAAATTTTAACAGATACTTATACAAATATAGAATGGGTTTTTGATATATGTGTGGACTCGCAGATGTATGAGCAGAGATAAAATGCCGTCTAGAAGTTATGCATTTATTTTAACAGCACTTCTTTTTCTATCTTCAATTCCAACAGTTTATGCTGCTGCATCAGTATCACTTAATGCAATGCCAATGTCTCAAGAAGCTGATCCCGGAACTACAGCAGAATATACAATCATAGTAAATAATGATGGAGAAAACGACATTACTGTTTCGCTATCAGCTTCAAATGGCCCTGAATGTACTGGCTATTCATCTACAGTTGAGCAACCACAAGGTGCAATTTCACCTGGTGACTCTGTAGATGTAATGTTATACGTTAATCTCACAGCACAGCCTGCTGAATCTTGTGATACTACAGTTAATGCTGTGGCTAATGAAGTTGGAGCAGTAACTGATCCAACTCCTGGAAATGCTGACGTTACAGTAACAACAACGGCTGGAGAAGGTAGTGGAGGAAGCACATGGGGCGTCGAAATAAGTACTCAACATCCTGAGAAAAAAACATGGAATGGAAATGATGAGGAAATGATATGGCCCGTCACCGTAGAGAATACAGGTCAATTTAATGAAACAATTGACCTTTCAACATCATTTAGAGATGATGATTTTGGATGTGATCAATCTTCAGGTTTCAACCTAGATATAGAACCAAATCAAGTTCAACTTGATAGTGGAGATGAAGAAATTGTCACATTTACGGTTACTGGATTCGATAATCAAGATGAAGCACTAACAGCATGTTTCTTGATTGATGCAAGAGTGACAAATGCGGGATTAGGTGCTGATGAAGAAAATACAACAGACGAACTAGAATTAGAATTAGAAATTCCTGAAATTAAAGATTGTTCATTTACAAGTTCATCGGTAAGTGTAAGCGCTGAGCCTTTTGGAGATACTACAGCAAGGTTTACTGTAAAAAATGAAGGTAATACTGATTTTAATATTGTAATTAATACTGCTGGAAGTAAGAATTCGTGGGTTCAAGATATTGAGCCTTCTAATGGAGAATTGAGTTTAGATGGAAATTACGTTTTTGATATTTTAGTTAGTCCTGATAATTCTGCAAGTGCTGGGACTACTCATTCAATTACTGTCAGAGTAAATGAACAAGGGAACTCAGGAAGAATTGTTTGTACAAGTACCCTGGAAGTTACTGTTGGGCAATTCCACGATGGAGAAATTACATCCACTGGTGTTGGTGATTTCAAAATAGAACCAGGGAACTCTGATTCTTTTCCAATTACAATAAAAAATACAGGTAATGGTCCTGATTCTTTTTCTGTATCTATTTCTGCAAACGAACCATCTGGATGGAGTTATAGTTTTGATTCAGGAAATACTGGTGGAAGCATAAATTCAATTTCAGTGGAACAAGGACAAACAGTAAATGTAAATATTAATGTTTCAGTACCTCTAAATGCATTGGCCGATGAAGCAGTTGTTTATGAAATTAAATTAGTCCGTAATGGAGATATTTTAGATTCAGATACTATTGCAGTTTATGCTGGTGAAAAGCATGGAATAGACCTTGGAGTTTCTGTCACGTCTCAATCTGGAAAAGATGGGGCAACGGTATCTTATCCGTTTACAGTAACAAATACCGGAAATATCGCAGACAATTATAATTTCGTGGTTTCAAAAAATTCATGCACAAGTAGTGATGGTGGAAACTCAGATTGGGATGTTCGTTTCTTTGAAGATAACGGAAACACAATACAAATTACTATGGCTAATATTCCTGCTCAAACAACAAAAAATTTCTTAGCTAAAGTTACGATTGATGGTGGAGAAAAAAGCCAATGTCGTTCCACAATTCAAGTTCTAAATACAGCAGATCAAATTAATTTACAAAAATCATTTAACATCACAACTACCAGTTCAAATCTAATTTTTAGAATGAACGCATTTTTTGATGAACCTGGAGAAAATCCAAATCAAGTTGAAATAACTAGAGCTCCAGGTGGTAGTGCTGAATTTGTCTTTTGGATTCAAAATGATGGTGTTTTTTATGGGAATCCTCAAGAAGATAATGCTGTAATCACAGTTAGAACTCTAAACGGAATTGAATATGAATTAGTTATAGACAGAAATGGAATTCTTTACGATGGCTCAGAATCAATTCCTGTTCCGATGAAATATGTTCTAAGAGAGATTGCTACAGGAAATTTTGCTACCAATCCTAATGGCGATATTCTTGAATTTTCCGACATGGATGAAGCAAATAAAACCTGGTTAGCTGGAAACTTAGTAGATACCCATCAAATTATGTTGTATGCACTAGAAGTAAAAATTTCTTTGAACATTGACGAGGATGCTGAAGATGGTTCTGGAGGGACTGTATACATTGATGTTAGATCGGAATATAATGCTGAAGACATAAAAACATTAGAAGTTCTTGTAAACATTGAAACAATTCATGATTTGAAAATTGAAGCTATTGGTAGTACCACTCAAAATATTAATTATCCTGATAACGCTAATTTTGAATTGAGGATATATAATGATGGTAATACAAATGAAAGAGTTGTTGTAGTATTATCTGAAGGCTTAAGGGGTTGGATTCCATTAATTCCAGATAGTGATGACCTTGAATTTACATTAGCACCAGGTGAATTTAGAGTAATTGTTGTTAAAGTTGAACCACCCGAATCAACATTAACTGATGAGTTTGAATTTACTGTTAGTGTTCAACCAGAAGATACTACAGGAATGATTGGAAGAGAAAATATTGAATTAAAAGTCGTCGGAGAAGAAGGGGGGGGATTCTTACCCTCATTCAGCCATATTTCGGCTTTATCGTGTATTACAATTGCTGCATTATGTAGTTTATATTTTCAAAGAAAGAAATTAGAATAAACTAAAAAGATTAGGCGTGACTAAATTTTTTGGGAAAGCATATGCTTATTTTCTATGTTTAAGTCGAACTAATTAGGGGGCCCTAAGGACCCTCTAGGATGTCGAAAAAATGACGGTGACCGATAGTTACGTAGCCGTTGGTTTAATGGCTATTCTAGGCATACTTTTCCCACTTAGTCAATTTATTGTTACTAGGTTTGTAAGGCCAGTAACGGACTCAGCTAATCCAAATATTACTCGGTCATATTTCCTACCTGGATATGAAACAGATCACAGCTTGTATCCTAGAAGATTATCCACATATGAATGTGGTTCTGAACCTGTTGGTGGGGCTATGATTCAATTCCATTTCCAGTATTATTGGTATGCAATTATTTTCCTAGTATTTGATATTGCTTTTATGTTCCTTGCACTAGCAGGAACATTAACCATGACTGCTGATGTTGCAGATACAAGTAGTCAAAGTTACCAAGAGGCGACAACTGCAATGTTTATTGCAGGAATATTTCTTCTTCTAATGAGTCTTGGTGTGTGGCATGTTTTCCGTAAAAGAGGAAGAATCTATATTTGAGGGATAAAATGAGTGAAGAGTCTGAAAATTATACTATTTTTAACAGTAGAGCGTTAATTGATGTTGTTGGCAATGTAACTGATGAAGCGCTCAAAGCAACAAAAATAAAACAATTAATTGGGGTTTTAGGTGGAAGATTTTTCAATTGGGCTCAAAGAAAAAGTTTGTTTCCCCTGCATTTGGGAATTAAATGTTGTGCACTTGAAATGGCTGCAGCAGGAGCACCTAGATTTGATGCCGAAAGGTTCGGTGTGTTTTTCCGTTCATCTCCAAGGCAATGCGATGTTCTGTTAGTTAATGGACCCATAAGTAAAAAATTCGCAGATCCAATTGTTCGACTTTGGGAACAAATGCCAGAACCAAAATGGTGTATCGCCATGGGAGAATGTGCCATATCAGGTGGACCCTATTTTCAGTCATACAACATTCTCGAGGGTGTTGATACAATTATTCCAGTAGATGTTTATATTCCTGGCTGTCCCCCTCGACCTGAAGCATTAATTGACGGATTTGGGAAATTAAGAGAGAAGATTATCAGAATTGGAGCACCCCCTGTTAAAGAAAGTGAGACAGATGCTCCTATAATTGTTGGAGAAGATTAAGAGGTGTTTAAAATGCAAAGTATTTCTCCAGAACAAAATATTACTGCTGTTGAAAATGCTATTTTAGAAACAAATAAAAGATTTGATCTTGTTGGTATTAAGGCTGAAGCCTGTCAACATAGAAGTGGTAAAAAATATTCCTTTGTACATATTGATTGCCCTCCAAATCAATGGCCTAGTTTAGCAAAATGGTTAAAATTCGAACAGGGTGTTGACTATTTAGGAATGATTACAGGAATACATTACCCCTTAGAATTTGAATTTATTTCTGGTAAACCCGGGTATAAACCAGGAACTCCAGAAAAAGGTTGGGAAGTAGTAATTCATTTGACTCGTAAAGGAATTAAAAATCCAAACGTAGGAGAACAAACTGTAATCAATGCATCCAAACTTTCTGGAATGGATATTCCTTTAGAATATCAGGTGTCAATAATTCTTCCACAAACAGATGAACCTAAAATCCCAAGTGTTCAATCTATATGGGAAGGTGCTGATTGGAATGAAAAAGAAACATGGGATTTAGTTGGAATTGAATTTGAAGGTCATGAAAATATGATGAGGGTTTTGAATCCTCATGACTCCCCCCCGGGGTTTCATCCATTACAAAAACCACATAAAATCAGATATCACGATCATAATGAAATGTATGATGATGCTCAAGGATTCATGAGAAAGCCGTTGGATTCAGATAAAAAGAAATGAAGTTAGAGGAATAATTATGGCAGAAATGTGGATTACAATGGGACCTCAACACCCTATGACACATGGTTTATGGACTCTTAGAGTCAAAGTTGACGGAGAAACTGTTGTAGATACAATTCCTGAACTAGGATACATTCACAGAGGAGTAGAAAAAATTTGTGAATCAAGAGATTATACTCAGATTACTCCGTATTGTGATAGATTATGTTATGCTTCTGCTATGACTTGGGCGCAATCATACATTTACGCTGCAGAAAATCTACTAGGGGCCGAAGTTCCTGAAAGAGCGGAATATATTCGATTAATTGCTGTAGAAATGCAAAGAATTGCGAGTCATCTAATGTGGTTAGGAGCTTATTGTCCTGACGTTGGTAATTTAACGGTATTTGTATGGTGTTTACGTGATCGTGAATTATTCTTAGATTTATTACAAGAATTAGGGGGAAGTAGGATGCACTATAATTTCCCAAGAGTTGGTGGAATTAAGCGTGATTTGCCAATCGGCTTTGCAATGAGGGCAAGGGCGAAAATTGAAATGTTCCTAGAGAGATTAAAAGAATATGAAATGCTATTAGATGAATCAACAATTTTCCTAGTAAGAACTCAAGGAGTTGGTGCTTGTAAAGCTGAAGATATGGTTAATTCAGGAGTAACTGGACCAAATGTTAGAGCTGCCGGGGTAAATTATGATGTTCGATGGGCACATCCATACAGTGTTTATGATCAGATTGATGGAATGGCTGCAATTGAAAAAGCCTCATCTAATGAAGGGTCAGATTGTTATGACAGGTATCGTGTTAGAATGACAGAAATGATTGAGTCTTGCAATATGATATTATCAGCGCTTGATAAAATTCCAGGAGGGGCTGAAACTCATTACAATAAAAAGGATGAAATGATTTATCTTAAACCGCCGCAAAGAGCTCCTGAAGGACAAACAGGATTCAGCAATTTCGAAGATTCCAGGGGTGAATCTAGTTTCTATTTAGTAGGAGGGGGCGGGAAAAAAGGTAGAGGTGAATTCCCTTATAGAATTAGTATTAGATCACCGATGTTTATTACAATTCCATATGTTGCTAAAACTATGATTGGTTACAAAGTAGCAGATATTCCAGCAATCATGGGTTCATTCGATCCATGTATCGGCGAAACGGACAGGTGAATAAATGTCAGATGATGCAAAATATGATTGGTTAAATGTCAACAAAGCTGTTGAAAGTTCTGCTACAGATTTACATTCAATTGCATTTAATTCAATTGATGTCAATGCTGGGACTTCATTATGTGCGGCTGAAGGTACTATGGCCGCAAATACATTTTTATTTGATACAATTCCGAGATGTACTGGAGAAATTTTCAATATTTTCAATACAACGGTCATTACTTTTACAATGTGTGTTTTAATTTTTACAATCATAATGCTTTCTCAATTTATCACTGTAATTTGGACTGAAAGAAAATTGATTGCAAGATTAATGGATAGAAGAGGAGCAACAACATCATTCAGAAGTCTATGGGTAGGCGAAAATGGAGTTACTGCTGGAAAATGGTGGACCCTTCTTCCATTTGGTTTAGGAGCGCCTGTAGGGTGGGTCGTAAATTCTTTGAACAGAGTAGCTGGAAATAAAAGTACTAAAGCTACTGTAAACCGTGTAAATAATCGTAGTTGGCATGGCGTCTGGTATTTATTCCCTGGATTCTTCCAGGGTTTAGGAGATGGAATGAAATTCTTAACAAAGGAACATATGGTTCCAACCAAAGCAGACAAATTAATCTATGAATTAGCACCGTTTCTAATTATTTCATCTACTGTAGCAATTCTTGGATTTTTGCCATTTGGTTCTGGAATTTATGCTGCCAATCCAGAAATGTCAGTACTATTTGCATTTGCAATCTTCGGTATTGCCCCATTAGGAGTTTTCTTTGCAGGTTGGTCTTCAAATAATAAATATTCACTTTTAGGTGGAATTAGAAGTGCTGCTCAATTAACTGCCTATGAAATCCCACTTTTGATAACAATCCTTTCAGTTTGTGTTTTATCAGGAAGTTTAAACATTATTGAAATAATTGATTTCCAATATGGTTCTGGAGTATGGAATTTCTTTTTAGTCCCTCTCGGAGCACTATTATTCCTAATTACAATGATTGCTGAAGTTGAAAGAATTCCCTTTGATATGCCTGAAGCGGAAGCGGAATTAGTAGAAGGTTGGTGGACTGAATATGGAGGAATGAGATGGGGACTTCTATTTGCATCTGAATATTTACGATGCTATGCTGCTTGTATTCTAATGGCACATTTCTTCTTTGGAGGTTATCATGCTCCATTCGCAAACCTAATTGGAGGTTTTGGAATTATCGGTGATGCATATTTAGCCATACCTGGAATTATTTGGGTACTGCTGAAAGCATGGTTTTTCTTTGCAATATTTGTATGGGTTAGAGCGGCTTTTCCGCGTATTAGAACCGATCAAATCTTAGAATTAGGTTGGAAATATCTTCTACCATTATCATTAATAAATTTAGCATTTGCTTTCGTTCTACGTCTTTATGTATTCGACGGAAATACCTGGGGTCCAGGTTCGGGAATTATCATTCCAGCGGCAATAACAGTTATTTCATTAATATTATTTGTAATACTTTCAATAGATGAAGATCCCGACTGGGATGGATCAAGAATGACACACACAAAAACAATGACACCAGCCGGGACACATGCTGTAGGAGAAGATTAAGGAGTTGAAATAAAATGCCAATGCACCCAAGAGCACAGCCAAACTTTAGAAATTTAATTATTCGTCCATTATGGATGACTTTGAAAACTGGACTACGTACATTTCCAGTAATTGGGAAATTCTTCCGAAATGAATATCATAACAAACCAGCTACTTTACTAGATGAAAATTCAAAACTAAGAACTAAAGATAATAAATATAATACTCCATCTGAGCAAGATTATACTGCAGATAGAGAATCTAGTGATCTATTTCCCTCTATTTATAGACCCGTAACAATAATGTATCCATATGAAAGATTAGAAGATATGGAACCATGGTTATTTGTCCCAGGAGAATACAATGGAAGAATTGGAGTAATTTGGGAAACATGTACTGCATGTAGATTGTGTGTTACAATTTGTCCCAATGATTGTTTACACATGACTACTGAATTAAGAGTAGATGTTATGGAAGCTAAAGAAGGTGAAAATGCGGATGTAGGTTCGGAACTTGAAATCGGAGGCTGGGCTGCAATTCCAATAAACTCTGGTAAAAAGGAAAATGAAGAATATGATATTTTTACAGCACATAAAGGTCCAAGTGCAGACTATAGATTTGGAGAAATCATCGACTTAAGTGGAGAAAATGCTACAATTAGATGGAATGATTCAGGCGTGGAATCAGAGATTAGTTCCTCTTCATTATACCCTGCTGATGATCAAATTGTTAGTGGAAGAATCGATATTGGAAGATGTATGTTTTGTGGACTATGTATGGAAGCTTGTGACTTCAGTAGTTTCTTTATGACGAATGAATATGATGGCATGTCAGGATTTACTCGTCAGGATTTATGGTTTGATGCTGAAAGAACTAGAGTTTTACCCTCACAGCATCAAGAAGCAGTAGATGCTGAATTAGCGAAAAGAGCTGCAAAAGAACGAGCTAAAAGGGAAAAGAGAGCAGCAAAGGCAAAGACAAAAGCAGAGGCTTAAACATGAGTGTTGTAGAAAATTCAATCTTTTTTATATTTGCAATTATTGCAATTGGCGGTTCACTAGGAACCGTGTATGCAAAGAAGGTTGCACATTCTATGATGTCTCTGATTTTTGCATTCCTAGCGGTTGCTGGTGTTTTTATTTTACAGGAAGCTGAATTTTTAGCAGCAATACAAATTCTAGTATATTTAGCGAGTGTTATGTTGGTTGTATTATTCGGAGTAATGCTGACAAGAACACAAATTATGGAGGATTTTGAATGAAAATGGTATCTACATTAGTTAGAATTGGTATTCTAATTGTTGGTATTCTAATTTTTACAAATGTAACAAATTCTTCAAATTGGGGTAATTCATCAAGTAATTCCCTTGATAATATTAGTTTTGCTACATATATGCTTGTAGATTGGGGATTTGTTGTATTATTAATTGGGGTATTACTTTCAATGGCAATGGTCGGTGCTGCTTATTTAGTTAGGGATGAACGAAAAGAAAACTTAGTTTGGAATGGAGGTGAATCAAGTGATTGATCCTTCGTGGGTTGCCGGTCTTGGTGTAATTATATTCTCCATAGGACTATGGGGGGCATTTACAAGAAAAAATGCAATAATCGTATTAATGTGTATTGAATTAATCCTAAATGCGGTTAATCTCAATTTTGTAGCTGGTGCGGCTCACTATGGAGATGAATCGGGATGGATGTATGCTGCATTCGCAATAGCAATTGCAGCTGCAGAAGTTGCTATTGGTTTGGCTATTTTCCTATCTCTTTATTCAAAACACAAAACAATATCTTTAGATGAAGTACAATTATTAAAAAATTGAGGGTTGAAAATGGCTAGTGGTGTTTCTGTTGAGTTTTGGGTTGCAACAATTCCATTTGTTCCATTAATAACATTCCCAATTATTCTATTCCTTGGACAATACTTCAACGGTAAAGGTTGGTGGAGAGATATTCTAAAAGAAGGAGGAGCAATTTCATTAATGTCGATGGGAATTGTATTGATTCTAACATCAATGGTTGTAGCACAATTCATAGGTGAAATGCATAACGGTCAAGGTAGGGACATATTAGATTGGATTACATTTGATGTTTTACGATCAGATGGCTTCACAAATGGTGTTAATTTAGGATTTGGAATATATATAGATCATATTTCATTAATGCTACTATTCGTAGCTTCTTTCTTATGTTTCTTAATTAATTGGTTTTCAATCGGATACATGAATACAGACAAAATCAATGATAATAGGAATCATAGATTCTATGCAGAATTCCTAATCTTTTGTTCTGGAATGCTAGGAATGGTATTAGCAGATAATTTCCTTTGGTTATTCATTTTTTGGGAAATAATGGGTCTTTGTTCTTATCTTTTAATTGGATTTTATTATGAAAGACCATCTGCTGCCTCAGCGGCTAAAAAGGCGTTTTTAACTACGCGTGTTGGTGATGTTTTCTTAATGATTGGATTAATAATAATGTGGAATATATATGGTTCACTTGACTTTGATATTATCTTTGGATGGAATTATTTTGAAAATCCTGTCGATATGACTTTGCTTAAGACAGCGTTAATTTTGATGTTCATTGGTGCAGTAGGAAAATCTGCACAATTCCCACTTCATGTTTGGTTACCTGATGCAATGGAAGGTCCGACACCTGTTTCTGCTTTAATTCATGCAGCTACGATGGTAAATGCTGGGCTTTACTTGGTTGCAAGAATGTTTCCAATATTTATGGGTACGGCAGATAGTGGTTTAATTGGCGATTTAGCTGATGTTGGAATAATTATTGCAATGATTGGAGGAATTACAGCATTCATGGCTGCTGGAATAGCATTTGTTCAAAACGATATAAAGAAAGTTCTAGCTTATTCGACAATGAGTCAATTGGCATATATTTTTACAGGACTTGGTGCATGTTTATGGTTCGCCAGCAAGGGTAAACCTGAATTAGCATATTTTGCATTGGGAGCCTCTTTATTCCATCTTTTCAATCATGCAATGGCTAAAGGAATGCTGTTCATGGCTTCGGGTTCTGTAATTCATGAAATGCACCATGCGCATCACCATATTTCCCATGGTGAACATGATGGATTTGATGCTCAAGATATGACGAATATGGGGGGATTGGCTTCTAAACTACCAATAACTTCTACAGCAATGGCCGCGGGGTCAATGAGTATAATTGGAATTCCCCTTATTGGAGGATTCTGGTCAAAAGAGGGTATTATTGCAAAAACTTGGAAAGCTGCAATTTATGACGGAGGTTATCTACTATTCATTCCGGCTATTTTATTATTAATTTCAGCGGGTATGACTGGTTTTTACATGAGTAGAATGTGGTTTATGACATTCGCTGGAAAACCAAAAACAAAAGTTGCAGAACATGTTCATGAAGAAACTCCTTGGATTAAATTCCCTCTAGTAACTTTAACATTCATGACACTAGGAGGAATTGTATTCGCTTCTTTACATTTCATTAGCTGGGTATCTGAGGGTCATGCGTTCCATTATGATCTTGTTTATGAAATGAAACATGCATTTTTAGCCATGGATAAAGATGGTATTATAGATTCAACATTTTTGATTTTAACTTGGGCTACTATTGGATTATCTTCATTAGTTGGTCCAATTGTTGCAATGTCATTATATGGCGGTAATCTTAAAGATGGGCAAAAAGCAATTCCAACGGTTTCTTGGTTAGTTCGATTATCTGGAATAGTAAGAAATAGATGGCAATTTAATAATAAATCTCTAGCTGAATCTGGATTAGCTGAAGCATTAAGAAGAAGGTTATATTTTGATGATTTTTATGACTGGATTTGTCTAAAAATCATTGTGCCAATAGGCTTAGGTGCTGCATTATTTGATAAAAAGGGTATTGATGGAGTGATAAAAGGTATCGAATCTGGGAGTCAGTCTACAAGTACTTGGGTCAGGAAATTGACTACTGGATCTGCTCGTGATTATATTATGATGGTTGCTCTTGGATCATTACTTCTAGTGGGATTAATTTGGGGGATGGCATAATGGCTGAGAATAAATTAAATGATGGAATGTATGTAATTGGTGGCTTATTTATCGCAATTGCTGGATTAATGTTTTTATCTCCAATCTCTCTAATGGAAAATGATTGGGTTACTCTTCCACTAATTGGTCTTCCAATTCTAGGATCTTTACTTTTGATGGGATTCTCTTCTGCTGTTCCTGCCTGGAAAAAGGAAAGTATTTCTGAAATAATAAAATATGCATCTCTAGGCATATCTCTTATTGTTCTAATAATTACTAGTTTAATGATGACAGACATTTTAATGAATGTTCATTGGGCAACGATTTCATTCAATCAATATGTGTATGAAGTAGAATATAATTGGATAGAATCTATTGGTGCAGAATGGCATGTTGGAATTGATGGTCTTTCGATGCCAATGGTATGGTTAACTGCACTTTTAGTTCCAATTACAATTATAACTACATGGAATGAAAAGAAGCCATGGTATTATCACCCACTACTAGTTTTAATGGGTGGTTGTTTAATCGGGGTATTTGTAGCTCTTGATTTCTTCATGTTCTATGTGTTTTGGGAATTAACACTTGTACCAATGTTCTTCTTAATTTTAAACTGGGGTGGAAAAGAAAGAAAATATGCTGCTCAAAAATTCTTTATCTATACATTTAGTGCTTCGATATTAATGCTATTAGGAATTATTACATTATATCTGTTACAGGATCCGTCTGCAGCAAATTCTAGTTTTACTGGAAGAACTTTTGATATGCATGAAATGATAAAAACTGCACAAGAAGAAGTGATTCGTGGGAATATTTGGCTAGGAGCAGGAACTCAAAAATTATTATTTGTCTTATTTATGGTTGGTTTCCTTGTAAAACTCCCAGTAGTTCCTTTCCATACTTGGTTACCTGATGCTCACGTTCAAGCACCAACTGGTGGATCAATGCTACTGGCAGGAGTTATGTTGAAGATGGGAGGATATGGAATGTTCAGAATTCCAATTTCTATGTTCCCTCACGCTGTTGTTGAATTTCAAATGATATTGATGATAATAGGTATGATAAGTTTATTTTATGGAGCATGGGTGTGCCTTGGTCAAACTAATCTAAAAAGAATGGTTGCTTATTCTTCAGTTTCACATATGGGCATAATCCTTCTCGGAATTGCTAGTTTACAACCATTAGGTTTTGCTGGGGCGATTTTTATGATGTTTGCACACGGTATAATTTCACCAATGCTATTTGGTGTTGCGGGAGCTTTCAAACATCACTATCACACATTAGAAATTGGCTCTATGCGAGGTATGGCAAAGCATAGTCCATGGTTAGCCGGAAATATGATGTTTTCATGGATGGCAAGTCTTGGTTTACCTTTATTAGCAGGTTTTGTAGCAGAAGTTGCAGTTTTAGTGGCTTTATGGTTTGAATTTGGATGGTGGGTAATTATTCCAGGTATTACTTTAGCAATTACAGCAGCATATTATTTATGGAGTATGCAGAGAACTATTTTTGAAGGTGGAGAGCAAACACAACCTCCTGAATCTTTGGGAGATGAAGAACCTAAGGACATCTACCTTACTGAAAAAATTGGATTAATGTCATTAGCCATCTTAATAGTAATCTTTGGTATATTTCCATTCATTTTCTTTGAAATGATGTCTGGATATAGTAGTGAACTTATTGAGAGTATTTTATGGGATGAAATAAGAGGGAGGTGGGGCTAGATGGCATATGATGTAGTAAGTGTAGATGGATTGAGATTCCTTTTACCTGAATTAGTCTTAGTAAGTGGTATTCTTGCTTTATTCATTATTACAAATATTGGAGATGCAAAAATACGTTTACCATTAACACGTTTGAGAATACCTGCTCTTCTAGGAGGAAATAGATTCAAATGGAACTCTGATCCAAGATTGCCAGGTGTTATTTCTGTTTTCACATTCATTTTTGCAATCGTAATGTTAATTCAAACATTGGGCGGGGATACTTGTAATAATCTTGTAGAAAAATTCTGTACAGATACAACAATTCTAACTACCACAGGGAATAGTCCTGTAGATTTACTAAAATTAGATTCATTTAGTAGATTATTTGAATTAATGTTTTTCTTAGCTTTATTATTAGTAAGTGCTGCTAGTATTAATCGATTACAAGCAGATTCAAATCCAAGTAATGATGATTTAGATCAATTATTAGATAATAGAAGACAAGTTGATTTTCATCTTCTGTTATTAATTTCTGGACTTGGGATGACAATAGTTGCGATGTCAATGAATTTATTTGTATTATTTGTGGGTCTGGAATTAGCAAGTCTCCCAATATATGTAATGGTTGCCTTCCATAAAGAATCGAAAGCCGGTTCAGAAGCAGGTGTGAAATATTTTATTACTGGAGCAATTTCTTCTGCTATAGGTTTGTATGGAATGTCATTACTTTACCTATGGTCTGGTAGTTTACAATTATCTGTTTTAGAAGCATCTTGGGCTGCAATGAGTACTCCAGAAACACTGCCATTATTTGGAATCAGTTTACTGCTTGTAGGGTTTGGATTTAAAATAAGTGCAGTTCCATTCCATTTTGTAGCACCAGACGCTTATGCTGGCGCATCAAGCCCTGTTGCAGCACTTCTAGCTACTGCATCAAAAACACTGGGATTCATAGGTTTAATACGTATTTTGATGATTGTAACATTACCTGCTGAAAGTGGTGAAACAGCGGTTTGGATGTTGGCATTTGGAATATTATCCATAATTACAATGACATGGGGCAATTTAGCTGCTTTGGGGAGTGAAAATCCAAAACGTATGCTTGCATATTCATCAG
Organism: Methanobacteriota archaeon; assembly: GCA_002696315.1. Classification (GTDB taxonomy): domain Archaea; phylum Thermoplasmatota; class Poseidoniia; order Poseidoniales; family Poseidoniaceae; genus MGIIa-I. The sequence goes on from NZRR01000017.1 coordinate 26,332, forward strand.
TAGCTCATGCAGGATATATGATGGCGGCTTTAGTCGCTGTTGCTGCTTGGAAAAGTGGTAATTTTGAAGACAATGGCATTATGGCTGCAGAACTAATTATAGGGGCAGTTATCTTCCACTTATTCGTACTAATTAGTTTCAAAATTGGTGCATTCATGGTACTTTCACACTTAGAAACTGAAAATGAAGTTACTGACATGTCTAGTTTACATGGATTGGCGAAAAGAGAACCAATTATTGCAACCTCAATGTTTGTATTCATGCTGGCTTTAGCTGGAGTTCCTCCTCTTGCAGGTTTTATGTCAAAATTCCTAATGGTAACTGGAATTGTTCAAGCCGCTTCTGCTGATGTACTAACTAATAGTAATGTAGATCTAATTCCGACTATTATTGGAATGCATTGGACATTTTTCTTAGCAATTGCAATTTTCATTAATAGCGCCATAAGTTTATACTATTATCTTAGAATAGGCGTATTGATGTTCTTCGAAGAAGCTAAGACAAGATTACCTTTACCCAAAGTTTCAGTACTAAGATTCGTAATATTATTATGTGCTTTAGGTACAATCTTCTTTGGCGTTAATTCCGATTGGTTAGTAGAATCCGCAATTGAGGCTTCTTCTACATTATTCTGAATTCTAAAGCATCTTGTTTAAATCAAGGTGTTGAGACGGATATCTATGGGCAGACGTTTTCAAGAGAAAGTCGATAATGAGGAATTAGCTCGATTAGAATCTGATGTAGGGCCAATAAGAGTTTTGATGCCCAATGTAAAAATCAATGAAATGTTTGCAATTGCAGATAATATTCTCGGAGGGAGAAGAGTCAGTGTGGTCTGTGCTGATGGAAAAACTAGAATGGCTAGAATCCCTGGAAAGATGCGAAGAAGGCAATGGGTACGTGAAGGTGATTTAATAATAATATGGCCATGGGATTTTCAAGATAGTAAAGCCGATGTTAAACACAGATATTCAAAAACTCAAGCAATTTATTTATCAAGAAAAGGTGTTTTACCTGAAATAGTAGATTTATTTGGTTCTGGTGAAGATTTACAAGATGACACTGATGATAGTGGAATCTGGAATGATTCACCTAAAGATACTAATTCCAATGAAGATATAGATGAAACAGAATCTAATGAGGATGATGATATTAATTCTGATGACATTGATGATTTATTTGGATGATGATAATTTATGAAAGGTTCGAAAAATTTTGATGATTCACTTCCTCAATCTTGGGACCAATTAGTTGATGAATTTGGTGAAACAAAAAAGAAATTTAAAAGGAAAAAATATAACATCAAAGATGAAAGTTCCAATCATTTAAAAGATTCAAATCAAAGATGGAAATGGATGGTCGAGCCAAAATATAAACAAATGTTTGATGAAATCGAGCAAAAAATCCAGGGAGCGATTGGAGTAGGAAAGTTTGAATGGGTTGATCGTAGGGTTTTCGATCAGGTTTTTGACAGAATGACCTTGTTAGGTATTTACAAATTAATGCAAGCTGGAGAAATCGGACAAATTAATTGGCCTATAGCAAGAGGCAAAGAAGCACATGTCTTCCATGGTTTTAGTGTCAATGGTACAATTGCTGTGAAAATATTTCACACATCAAATGCTGTTTTTAAAAATCTAATCAAATACATAGAAGGAGATCCAAGATTTGGTGGATTAAAGAGGAAACATAGAGATTTAGTTACTGTTTGGGTACGTAAAGAACATAGAAATCTATTGAGGATGAAAAAATGTGGACTTAATGTACCTGAACCATTGGGGATTCATCAAAATATTCTGATAATGACATATATTGGAAATGAGGAAAAGCCTGCACCTAGGTTAAGAGATGTAAAGGTTGAAAACCCTGATGAGGTTTTTTCAAAACTGAAAAACTTTATTCGTGTTTGTTGGCATGATGCGAAATTAGTTCATGCAGATTTTTCAGATTACAACATATTATGGCATGAAAATGAACCAATGGTTATCGATGTTGGTCAAGCTGTTTCAGATAAACATCCTCATGCTAAAGAGTTTTTAGTTAGAGACGTACAAAGATTAATTGATTGGGGTAAGAAATATAATTTAGAAAATGATTTAGCTGAGATATTGTATGATATTCTTAATTAGATTCTGAAATAAATATTTCATCAAAACCATTCCTCATCCATAATGTAAATAATAATCCAATTACAATCTGTGACATTGCAAATACAAGTATTGCATCTCTCAATGTCAAGTAATTTTGATCAACTGCGATACTTGCTAAAAATGCTGATGCTGCATTAAACATGGCCATAAGCAATAGATCGGAAGCAAATACACGTCCTCTCCATTCGTCTGGAACTCTTTCCTGCAACATTACGTTTGATAAGACCCAGTTAGAACCACTTGCAGCATGAGAAAGCACTACTAGTAAAATTGATAGAAATGTCCATTCAACTAATCCGAAAATAAAGTAGAATGTTCCACTAATACTAATTAATACCCCGATTAAATACTTCCATTTCCTTCTATCCTTAAACAGTGAACGTGAAACTAAAGGTCCAATTCCCACTCCAATTGCTCTTGCTAAAAACATCACTCCAATTCCTACAGCAAAATCTCCAACACCGATTTCATCTCCAACTAAAACAATCAAGAAAATTAAACCTCCGCCTCCAATTGTCCAAACTGATTTAGCGAAAACCAATTTTAGTACATCTCGCTTACTAAGTATGTATTTCCAACCATAAATAATATCAGAAATTCCCTTTTTAATTATTGAATTATTTGTTTTTTGTGTATGTTTTTGAGGTATATGAATTGTTGAAATAATTAGTGCTGAAATTAAAAATGTGATTGAGTCTATAATAAATGCAACATTAACTCCATATTTTGCGGTTACAAATCCACCAATTGCACAGCCAAAACCTAGCATGGCTGACCACGTTGCTGTATCAATTGCGTTTGCAGTTAATAATTCATTTTCCTTAACAATATTCGGAAGTGCCGCTCTAGATGCTGGGACTTCAAGAGCATGTAAAGCCATCAGTAAAAATACCAAGAAATAAAGTAAAATTAAATCATCTGAACCGTCTACAAAAATTAAACATAGAGCTACTATGGAACTTAATACATTAGCAATAACCATAATTTTCTTACGATTATACATATCTGCCAACATACCTGTAAATGGTTGAGGAACTGCAAAGGCTAACATTCTCAAAGCCAAAATTCCTCCTAATGCTAATTCAGATCCTGTAATTTCAATTACTAAAACAAATATTGCTACAGTATTAAACCAAGTTCCACCATTAGAAATCAAAAAAGAAAGCCAAAAACGAAAATATGTTGGATTAGTACGAAATAACTGAATAAATCCTACTTCTAATTCCTCTAAACTATAAGAATTAGAGGAAGTTTGAGGATTTTCTTTTGGCATTATTCAATCCTACCTCCTAGAGACCTTAACAAGTTGTATTGAAATTCTATCGCGATGTTCAAAACTAATGCATATGTCAGCAGGGAATATGCAGAGTAACCTTAAGATTCCAAAAAAAAGAATCGCAATGATAATTGGTAAAGGCGGAAATACAAAACGTATGCTTACTGAAAAAGGTGGTTGCAGATCAATAAATGTAGATTCAAAGACGGGAGATGTCACAATTAATTGGGGAGAACCCGGGTCTTTTGATCCATTAATGATGATGAAGGTTCCAGATGTTATTAAAGCGATAGGAAGAGGAATGAATCCAAATAAAGCAATTTCATTATTAAATGATGATATGCTATTTGAATTGATTGAATTAAAATCCTTTGTAGGGAAAAAAGCAAATCAACAGCGTAGAATTAGATCTAGAATTATTGGCTCAGAAGGAAAGATTAGAAAAAGGATTGAATCCTTAACTGATTGTGAAATTACTGTTTATGGTGGTACAGTAGTCATTATTGGTGATGACATCGGACTTCCCATGGCAGGGGATGCAATTAGAAAGATACTAAATGGTGCTGAACATGGACCAGTACTAAAAAGATTAGAAGTAGTACGTAAAAAACAACGAATAACTTCAAAGTATCTTGATAGCATTCATACAAAAGAGACTTCTTTAGGATTTGAACATCTAGTACCGGGATTAAGTGATGTTACTGAAAGAAGAAATAGGAGATATAAAAATTCACAACCTGATATAAATGATAAAGAAGATTTATCTGAATTAATGTCATTAAGTGACGATGAAACTATCGATTGGTCAGAGGAATAACTAATTTCTATTTTTCCTGTTTATTATTCCAGATATCAAAAATCCTACAATCATTAAAGAGAATAAGGAGGGCATAAAGCCTGGAACGATTCCCACAACCTGTTCTCCATCTGCTCCTGAGACTATTAAATAACGATCATTATTACCTTCATCTCTTTCATCAATACTATTTCCGGAGTCAACAAGAACTCTAACATCCCATTGACCGCCACTAGTTAATGAAAAGGTCCATTCTATCTCGTGTACAAGATCTGTCATACTACCTATTGGAATTGTTTCTGTACTAATTGTTGTCCATTCCACCGTAGAATCTCTATCTGCTGGAGCAATTTGTAATGTTGCATCGAAAGAATCCATAAATGGTTCATTTGAAATTATAGTCGAGGATAAAGTAAATACTTGACCACTACCAGTTCTAATAATTAATCTATCGAGCTGCGTTGAATCCCAAGAAATATCGATACCAGGTAAAATAGTCACTAACATTGGATCAGTTACTTTTTGATTTCCTGCATTATCCATTATTGTGGCTCTAAGCATTAGATACTGATTTTCTTTTAATTCCCAAATAATTCCAGAAAGGATAGCTGAAAATGTATTTGATTCGTCCGCTGAAGTCGGTAAAGTAGTCCAACCATTACCATCATCTGGAGAATCTCCTGAACCATCTAAGTCGAAACCATATTCAATAATTGTATTAGTTGAATCTATACCAGAATCTACATCAGAAGTCATAAAAGAAATTTCAATATTTTGAACTGTACTTGTTGTAATTTCAGGTATTTCCCAACCATGAAAATTAGGATTTAAATTATCAACATTAAATGAAAAGTTTACAGAATTTCCTTGATTTCCAAGTAAATCAACAGCCCTAAATTGTAAAATAAGTTCTCCAGAGTTAACTGAAATTGCCGAACTACCAGATGAAGAGATTGATTGCCATCCATTTCCATTGGGTAAAATTTGATATTCATAGGAATCTGCTCCAACACCTCCATTATCTGTTACTCCTACATTTAGGTTGGAAACATTGATTTCATTCGTAGAAATCCAATCATCTGGAGAAATTGTAGTTATTACTCCATTATTATCATAGGTTAGACTAGGAGANCCCACAGTNGGTCCNGTTCTATCAATACCAATATACAAAGTTGAAGTTGCCACATTCGAATCCAAATCTTGAACCGTTAAACTCGGATTATAGATTCCTTCATCTAATCCACCATTTATTTCCCATTCATAATTAAAAGGTGAAACATCTGGAGAAGGTGTTTCTCCTGGCGCGTTAGATAATGATGCAAAATCAATATTTTCATCTGTTGCTGACCATTCAAATAATATTGAATCTGTTTCATCTAAAGAAAACCAAGCCCTTGAAGATGGTGAAGTGCCATCTCCCAATTCAGGGCNACTTACAGAAAAGTCAGTAATTACAGGNGTAGAACGACTTGATGTGCTATTTTTTTGAATTTTATCTTTATCTAAATCAAAAATCTCCTGAGAAGAAATTAAATTAATTTGAGAATTCATAAANAAAAATAGCCCAAGAAAAAGAACTAACATGCGTGCACATTTTGACATCGGAACAAATAGACCAGGACGGACAACCGCTTCAATACTTGCGTTNAATTGANGCATTATTAGTCAAAAATGCNNCTACTAATTAAATCCAATTAACCCATATCTTTTACCAAGGTTAATGAGCAACATTTCATCTAGTCGTATTATGGGACAAAAGAAGNTTAGTTCGGTTATTACAATTTTGATGATTGTTCCTTTATTNTTAACTGTAATTTCAACTGCTCAAGCTGCAAGTATTGCTGGTNTAAATTTTTCAAATAATTCTATCAATATTTCTCCAGAGAATCCAATTGCAGGAACTCCAATTTCTATCAAATTAACATTGAATAATAGCAATACTGAAGTTTCAGAAGTTGATGTTTATTTTTATAAAAATTCATATGAGGCTGGAAAAGAATGGAAAATTGAGCATGTTACACTTAGTGCCAGTGATGGTATTAATGATTCTCAGGCTAATGTAACTGTAATTTGGCAGAATCTAAATGTTGATGATGATGGTATTTTTATCAGAGTNTATGACTCTATTTCCGATAGTTTTTCNCCATCNGTTTTNAAATCATTCTCAGTTCAAGGATTACCTGATTTAATNATTGAAAATGTAGAAATNTCCCCNAATACAAATCTCCATGAAAATGATTTATTCTATGCTAATGTTACTGTTTTAAATCAAGGTACTGAAGCCTCAGGATCAAATTCTGTTAACCTTAATATTGAAGGAAGTGGAATTANTGAGATTATNGAAATTGAAGAATTAGAACCGGATTCTTCTACTACAATATCGTTTGAGTCTCTTGCACCACAAACNGGAGTTTGGACAGTACAGNTTTCAGTTGATTCAAATTATGAGATAAATGAACTAAATGATCAAAATAATAATTGGATTGGGAATTTAGTTGTTACTGATATTCCAGATATGTATTTTTTTGGTGACCTTGTTGTNACNACAACTGAAGGTAGTTCTGCCTCTGTTAATGGACCNTGGACATTATCTGGTACAATNTTTGCNACTGAACCAAATAATATTATTCAAGGAACAAATATTGATGTCGAAGTCAGACTTTTAGATTCAAATAATAATAATGAAATTATATTGAATAAGGCCATAGAATGGAATTCAGATTCAAACCTGCAATCATTCATGTTCGACTTTACTAAAAGTGATATTAGCGATTTTTCAATTGGTACCCATGAGGTTTCTGTTATAATTAATTCTGATTTCGAACAAAATGGTATCAACTCTAATGATGTCATAACCTCTAATTTTGAATTGGCGGATTCTCCAAATATTTTCGTGGATATTTTTGGATATCAAAATAATCTTACCGTAAATAGTAATATCTCCTTTTTTGTAATTGTAGAAAATAGTGGTGCTGTTAGTTCTTCTGGGACTTTATCTGCAAGTTGGAAAGGATCCTCATATGGGCCTTATGAATTATCAATAGGGCCTAATGAAAATATAGTACAAGAAATTCAAGTAGAAACAGGTTCCACTAAAGGTGAACAGAGTTTTAGTGTTATATGGCAACCAGACACTAATTGGATGGATTCTGATAATTCTGATAATAGTAAACAAGTAACAGTGAATATACAAATTCCATTCTTATTAAATTTCGATTTGTACAGTGTGAATATTACACCAAACCAACCATATATCATGGGAACTGAACATAAACTACAAATTAATGTTGATTCTACAGATTCAGGTAGTCAAATTATAGAGTGTAGAGATAAAAATGATGAATTAATTAGTAGTAAAACTCTAACGTTTTCTGAACAAACAAAACAAGACTTGTTTGAATGCGTATTTACTCCCAACAATACAGGATTATTCGAATTAAAATTGATTTTCGTTGAGGGTAACGGGCAAGATTATACAATGACATTGCAGATAGATCCCCCCGATACTTTACTAAATATTGAAGGTGAAGATTCTTCTGATTTTTTGATATTATTAATTCCATTTACTTTGGTTTTAATCACAATATTGATTGTGGGAATTTTACTTACAAGAAATAGAATTGATATGTCAAATGTTGTTTATGTTGATATTGAAGATGATGGTTATGATCCTGAAGAATTAAACATTTCAGTAGGAGATAAAGTAATGTGGACAAATTATGATGAAGAGGGTAAACATACGGTATCTGCAAAATCATTAAATGAAGAAGGAGAGTTATTATTCCATTCTGGAGATTTAGAAGACCATGATGAATTCTTACATGAATTTACTGAAGTCGGATCATTTCAATATGGATGTAAATATAATTCGAAATTTTATGGAATTGTAAATGTATTTGGAATCGAAGACGATGAAAGTGATGAAATAATCAAAGGTTCTAGACAATTTGCTTCAGATATTGCTGAAATGGGATTTAATGAAGATGAGTTAGAATCTGATTGGGATGAACGTATTGTTGAAGCTGAAACAGAAGTTGAAAATATCCGCTCAAAACAAGAAGCTGAATTAATTGAAGAAGAAGAAATAAATCTTGATGTTGAAGATATTGATGTGAAAATGAGAATCGATGATGAAGATTCTGAATTAATTTCACAAAGGGGCAAATATAATAAAAATATGGAAGAAATTTTAGCTTCAAAAGGGGAATTAAAGTCGCTTAAAGATGAAGATGTCGAACTTACTGCAAGTGATGCAGGAATGAGGGCTGAACTTTATGCTTTAACTGGTGAAGAAGGAGTAATGCCTGGTGAAGAGGTGAAAATTGGATTAGGTTCTAACAAAGATCATCTTGAGGGGGCTGCTGATTTTGTAGGTAACCAATTACCGAAAATTGATACTGATTTTACATTTGATGATTCAAAAGATGTAGTTAATAAAGAAGTCAAGAAAAAAGATGATGAAAAGAAAGTAGATGTACAAACCGCAGAATGTGGTGGTTGTGGTGCTGAAATTCCAATTGATGCAAAAGAATGTCAAATATGTGGAGCTAAATTTGAGTAGTGCTCGTCAGCACTCATAGGGTTCGTCATCACCAAACGGCTCGGCTGACCCTCTTCGCTTCATTCGAGCAAAATATTCCAATAATTCATTATTCATGAATTATAGTATTAAATTTTAAATTTCATACGTTGGTTTCAAGCGTGTGAATAGATTCGCGTTGTTCGATGAAGGTAACAAATAGTGTATTTACGCTCATTCTTACTTCTCTATTCATTACTTCATCAGTCGGTTGTTTTGGATTAGTTCCAATGAGGGAATCTTTAGAATTAATGCGAGGAGAACCAATAATTGAAAAAATTGATGAAAAAACAAATATTAGTTATACATTTCAAACCGCTCAATCTGAAGTTTATCAAAATTCAACTAATTTTGAAGTATCAGAAAGCGTATCCGAATTAATTATTTATGTTCGAGTTTCAATGCCAGATCCTCTAGATTTATCTCAACAAATACGTGAATTAATCTATGATACTACAGGAGTTAACGTTTCAACTCTAAGTCAAGAAGCAAGATATGTTCATGTGAAAATAAAAAATCCAAATGGTGAGATTTTTTATGAGAAACTAGCAAGTGAATCAATTGAGCCTGTAGTTGAAGTTCATAGACCACCACTAACGCCTGGAACATGGATTTTAGAAGTTGAAGCAAGGGGCTATGGGTTCAATATTTTTGAAGTTGTAGAAGCAGAAGATAACTTTGCTGCAATCATAACAGTCACATCAGAATGCGTAAAGTTTTCAGAAGAAGATTGTCAAATTGAAGAATAAATATCAAGATAAGGAATCATTACAGACATGTTTTCTAGAACAATTCCTACACTTACCTCTTTGTTGATGATTTCTTTTAGCTCCTCCTTGTATAGTTAATCTTTGAACCTCTTGTATATTTTCCATCAAAAGGTTTCTATTCTCGTCATTCCATTCGATTGGAAATGCCACATCAGCACCATATCGTAATGCACCATAGGGTGGTTTTGTACCAGTAGATGATTCAATTAGATGAATATATGCTAAAAGTTGAATTTTATGGCTTAAATGAGGATCAGTCGGTATTTTTCCAGTTTTTTGTTCTACCGGTATAAAACTCCCATCAATAATTACAATTTGATCAGGACGTCCCCTTAAACCAATTTCTTCGTCAGATAAAATTGATGATTCTTTACTGTCATCACTATAATTTATTTTAGTTGAATAATCAATTCCGAGTTCAAGACTTAATTTCTCTCTAGCTGCTATTGAGCGAAGCACCTTAAATAATTGAGAAGAAGAAATAATCAGCCATAATAATGCAACTAAGGCTAAAACTAAAGCAGCTTGCTGTCTATTATCCGCTACATACAAGGAAACCCCATGAATCATAATCACGATAGATGATAATAATGCAAATCCTTCAATTCTTCCACCACTAATCCAACCTCCAACAAAGTCAACTGTTTGCCATACCGGCTTGAAGATTTTTTGATCAAATGTTTGTACAACATTATTTTGTTCAATCTCAGGCTCATTCCATCCAAATCTCTCTCTCCAAGGTAATGCAATCATTAAAATGGATACAAATAATACACTAGCGGATAACATTACAAGAAACTTTCCGAGCTCTTTCGGAGGTACAAAATCTGTTGCAGAAAGTGCCCATGAGATCTCTATTGAATCCAAACTAACTCCCCTGATAATTACTAAACATCCACCACAATCTGAACCTAGTCTAAATGTGATTTTTTCTTCAGTGCCGTTAATTAATTCAAATGGTCCCGCTACCAAATTATTATTTTCATCTATCATAATTAAATCAGTTCCGTTCCATCCATCTCCTTGTGTATCATACATTGTTAAGTGATACCACCCGGAATCTAATGAACCAATTTCCTGTGACCCAAAACCATCACCTGAAATTCCTAAATAATCATCTTCTAAGTAAACAAAGGCAAATGAATCTATTAAAAAAATAATTACGATTGAAAGAGTCCATGTCCAAACTGCTATTTCTCTACGAGAATCTATACTTCGATTATGGAATGATTCAATTTTATCATGTATTTTCTGATGTTTATCAATTCCAGCAGTAATTGCTTCACCCTTACCATCATGCCCTTCTTTAGCCAATTTCCAAGAAAGTGGGCAATATGCATGTCGTTCTAAATCACTAGCAGAAACCGAAATTGCAACACCATTAGCATCTTTCCAAAAACCATTTTCGTCTTGTGTTGCTTCGTCCATGGAAACGCCCAACTAATGCTACTAAACTCATTAGACATCAACCTAACGTATTGATGGTATTGAGATTTTTTGAAATAAATTTGGGGCGATGGCATTATGAAGGGGTGGTTGGTAGCCACGCCGCTGAGGAACTATAATGGATGAGACTACGGCCCCATTAGTTGATTTTGAAACATATGAAGCGAACGCTGTGAATATCGGAACACAACAAAGAAGTTCAGATATGATGAAATTTATTCAGGAAGTACGAGATGATGGTTTATACCTGATAGATTTAACAAAAACAGACGAAAGGATTCGTGTAATTACTAAATTTATTAATCAATATGAGCCTGAACAAATTGTGGTAACAAGTGCCAGACAATATGGTCAAAGACCTGCAAGAATGTTCGCTGAATCTATTGGTGCTAAATCGCTTGTTGGCAGATTCATCCCTGGAACTTTTACTAATCCAAGATTACCTTCTTTTTACGAGCCTAGAGTATTAATCGTAACGGATCCCGCTGCTGATCAACAAGCTGTTCGAGAAGCAGTTGGTTCTGGAGTACCTATTGTAGCAATATGTGATGCTAATAATAATCTTCGAAATGTTGACCTTGCTTTACCTGCAAATAATAAAGGTAGACGTAGTTTAGCCTTACTATATTGGTTATTAAGTCGTGAAGTATTAAAACAACGTGAACAAACTACCGATGAAAAATGGGCTGAGGAAAATAATATCGATGATTGGGAATCCACTTTCTAATTATATTATTTTGAGCCATTTTTTAACCAAGTTGCTACATTTTCTGCAAGAGTTTCAATATTTTTTACGGATTGTAAAGAACCTCGAAATTTAGAACCACCAGGTAAATGTTTAGTAAATGATATCGCATGTCTTTTTAGCGAATTATTATTCTCAATTTTTGTTAATTTGGTCAATTCAACATATCGATTCCAACACCAACTTCTTGCAATGAATTCTTTTTGAGTTTCATCAGAATTATACCATTTATTATCCTCATCAATCCAAGGTTCTTTAGAACTAATTATTCCTAATTCTTTTTTTATTTGGTGGAATATTTGAGGATTTCCAATGGCACCTCTACCAATCATCACCCCTGCTGCTCCAGTTTCACTTAAACAGGCTGAAGCACTTTTAGCATCAACAATATCACCATTNGCGATCACTGNAATTGAAACTGAATCTACTATTTTAGAAATTTTAGTCCAATCTGCTTCTCCCCTATAGCCTTGTTTTAATGTTCTACCGTGAACGCACAAACGAAAAACTCCAATTTCTTCCAACCTTTCAGAAATTTCTACTGCTGTATCCTCACCAATTCCTGTCCCCAGTCTTAATTTAGCAGAAATTGGCACATCACTAACATCAATACAGGCTTTAACCATTTTTACTAACTTATCCGGTTTTCCTAGTAATGCCGCGCCTGCATCATTTCTACAAACTTTTGGTGCAGGACATCCAAAATTAATATCAATAATTTCTACTGAACGATTATCACAGAGTAGTTCTGTTGCCTTAACCATTTCATTAATATCTCCTCCAAATATTTGAGGGATAAATGGGTTTTCTAATGGGTGAGTAGATACTTTAGTCCAAGATTTTACCGAACCTCTTGTCAACGCTGTTGATGATGTGAATTCACTGATTGTAAAGTCTGCACCACATTCTCTAGCAAGAATCCTAAATGGTAAATCGCTAACACCCTCCATTGGCGCCAAAAAAAATGGTTTTATTGAATTATTCATAATATCACTGAAAATAATAATCAATTACAACTCTTTTTGTAATAATTCTGCAACTCTTCGAATTCTACGTAATGTCCTATCAGCTTTATCTTTTACATTCATCATTATATCTGAATAATTCGAACCACTCCATTGATAACCAAAAGATAATCTTCCACCTAAAAGATTTAACAACAACATTGATTCTTCATTAGAAATCTTCTTCAAAGAATCTTCAACATCTTGAATTTTAAATTTATTAGTTCCAACTTTACTAATCAAAATATTTGCTTCTTTTTCACCTAGTTGACGTATTAAACCTCCTTTTTGTAATAACCATTGATTACCTCGACGTAAATGCTGAGTTTGTATCATATTCCAAACTAAGTAAGATAATCTATCATATCGTGGAATCTTTTCTAAAAACCCTGCAAACCTAAAATTTTCCATTATTCTCTGAATTTTGGCTTTTCTATAATTCTTAAACTTCTCTTCTAATTCATCTAATGATAGTGGACCCGTTTGTTTAATCATATGATTCCATAATTTGATTTGCAAACTTTGATCATCCATCGATTTTCCAGGACGATCGCCTAATAAACCTAAATCTGCCATCCACAATGTCTGCTCACCACAATTATGATTTTTAGAGGGAGGAACTTGTTCTTGGATCCAAATTCTATTTAATACCTCATCTCTTTNATTAATTCTATTCGGTGAATTAATTTTTGACATCCATTTTTCTGCTTGAGATAAACGTAAATTCAGGATTTGTCTTGCTTCTTCAATCATCAAATCAATAGCTCCAATTAAACTTCCAGTTCTAAGAAAATAAATTCTTGAGCCTGCTCCTTTGTGTGTGTGTCCTGCTACTAATCTAGTATCCAATAAACGACCTAAATGATGATGCAGAGTTGCAGGTGAAACTGCTAATGACTCGGCTAAAAATATAGATTCATAGCCCTTATTTGGATTGGCTAAAAAATGTTCTTGTAACATTCTAAAAATTGGAGGACCCATAAGTGTACTTTCTGATTCATCACTTCTTCTACGAATTAAGTTTAGGCTAGTTGCTAACCATTCAAGTAATTGTTCTTTGTTTCTTTCAGCACCGGGTAAAGCAACTTCTTCGATTCGAAGGCTAAACATAAAATAACGCTTGAGTAAACAGCATTTAGAAATTTTCTATAAATAATATTGAATTATTCGACTTTCAATAGATTTTCAAGCAACCAATGTTCTTGAACGTTCGTCATTCCATTCATAATCTATACTTCTTGTTTTCTTACTATTATCCAATTTAAAAAATTCTTCTAAATGCGGGGCTAATTCAAGACTTTCCCTTAGAATTAAGCCTCTGTCTTTCAATACTTTAACTGCTGAATGTACTGTTGCTCGTGTTCTTCCAATTCTTCTTCCAAGTTCTGCTTGAGAACGTGGAGGTGTCTTTGTTTTCAATTCATTTAATACTAATTTTTGAGCTTCTGAAAGACCTACAGGCATTAATGATGCTGCACGTTCATCATCTTCTATACCCATTGATCTGAGTACTTTGATTTGGCTTGGAGCACCTGCATAATAACATACACGACCATTAACTCTAACGATAGTTAAACTACGTTGGTTATTCAATACATCGATATGATGTCTTAGAGTTCCATTTGCTGCATTAAGTTCTTTTTGCAATTCTCTGTAACATAAACCTGGTTTTTGAGATAATTTTTCTAATATTTTAACTCTTAATGGATGTTCAATAGGTTGATGCTTTCTATCAGAAACAATTCCTGTAAAAAGCATACNTTTTGAACTAAAAAAAGGAACTACAGAAACTATAATATTTCCAAATCCAGAAATAAAAGTACAAGCAGAAGCGAATATACCAACAAAAAATGGACGGTTCCTTACTGCTTGTTCTATTAGTGCCATATATCCCTTTTTACGCACTTAGGACTTTAAGGTGTTGGCTCAATGTGTATTAACATTATATTTTTTCAATCATATTATTTTTTATTTTAATATAACCAACAATAGGACTGAATAATTTACCAATATTCATACCATAATCCGTAAGCAAATACCTTACTTTAACAGGAGGACCTGGAGAAACTCTTCTCTCAACATAATTATTAGCAATTAATAATTTTAGTTTATCAGAAAGAGTTCTACTAGAAATACCTGCTAATAAATGCTTCAAATCATTAAATCTTTTATCTCCAGTAATGTAAAGGGCAGACATTATTTCCACAGTCCATTTTCCTGATAGAATATTTAATGATTCAACTGCAGCATTAACTTCCCATTTTTCTCCAAATTGTTCTTCATCATTTCTACTACCTAAAATTGAACGTATTTCGGTTCCAATACTAATGACTTCTTCAATTTTTTTTTCTACATCATTTACTATTTTTCTTGGTAGNGGTAAAGGAGGTTGTGACATCATCTCACCTAATTAAATAACGAACAGTTGGTGTAAAATATAAACCTTAGTTTGAAAAAATCAATGGTTTTGATATGAAGGTCTTCTGGATTCGATTAGAGCACTCAGACCTTCTAATGCATCATTTGTTGAAAATATAGTTTCTAGNCTGTCTAATTCTAATTGTNAACCTGCATCTAAGTTTGTTTTTTTACTNTCGTTGATTAGTTTACTAGCCATTTGTAATGCTATTGGTGCTGCTCGAGACAAGCTTTTAAACTGGCGAATTACAAACTGATCTTCGGCATCAAAACCAACTGGTGTTCTACCAGAAAGAATTTCTGTTAATGCATTATCTCCATAAAACCTCATGATAGTGTCANTTTTTTCAGTAATTTCAATAGGTTTACCTCTGAATTTAGTTCCAGATTTCTCAAGCCCTGCTAATTTCAAAACCGTATTTTCAAGTTCGGTCTCTGAGGAATATTCATCTATAATTCCTAATTGTTTTGACAAAGCACCATCAATTCTATTTCCAGCTAAAATGGCCCACCTTGCAATTTCCACTCCAACCATTCTTGACATTCTTTGAGTTCCNCCAAGACCTGGATATATTCCAATTCCTGTTTCTGGAAATCTAAATTCTGTTTTCTTAGAACCTATTCGGTAATCACATGATAAAGCAAATTCCAAACCTCCACCATATGTGATTCCAGTAGTTAATGCAATTGTTGTTTTATTTGATTTTTCTATACTATTTAGAAGATCATGACCAGCCTGCGTGAATGTAAAAATATCTTCAAAACTATCTTGTTTCAATTTATCTACAAAAAATTTGACATCTGCTCCCGCAATAAATGCCTTACCTGCACCTTCAAATACAATAGTAGTAACATCATTATTTCGATTTAATTCATCCATTATTTTCATCAATTGTCTAACTACTTCTCCATTAAGTGCATTCATTACATCAGGTCTGTTTATTTGAACTCTTGCGATACTGCCTTGCATTTTTACTTCAACTAAATTAAATTCAAAATTTTCTGTTCTGTTATCTAAAAATGCAGGAATTTCTAATCCTTTACCTGCTGTAACCGAATATTCTCTAACAATTTGACAGCTTTCCTTCATTCCAATTTCATTCATCAATTCAAAGGGGCCTTTTTGCCATCTTAACCCTACTTTGGCACCAAGATCGACATCTTCAAGTTTACAAATATTTTCTTGAACAATTTGAGCGGCGACTAAAAATGTAACTCCTAACAATCTATTTTTTATTNCNTCTTTATTTTCAGATTCTTCGAATGTATCTTCTAAAACCCAGTTATTTCGTGAATTAACAGTTTTTCTCAAAAGTGATGCTCCCTTAAACCTTGGNGTATCTAATTGTTCTGCAAGATAATCTGATGAATGTAANGCAATCGGCAAACCCGTTGCATTCATTAATGCAAAAGGCCCCATACCAATTTGAAATACATCTTTTGCAATTGCGTCAATTTGTTCTGGTGTACCTAGACCATCTTCTAAAATTAATACTGCTTCATTTAACCACGGTACAAAGAATCGATTAACTACAAATCCTGGTCTATCTTTACAAGTAATTGGAACCTTTCCAATCCTTTTACAAAATTGTTCTACTCGTTCTAAAGTTTCNATACTAGTTTCATTACCCGGAATTATCTCAACAAGTCTATTTTTTGCAGGATGATAAAAAAAATGTAAACCAATAAATTTTTCTGGCCTATTAGTTGATTTAGATAGTTCATTTACGGAAAGTGATGAAGTATTTGTAGCAATAACTGTGTGCTCTGCACAACTTTTATCGATTATATCAAAAACTCCTGATTTAACATCAAAATCTTCGAATACTGCTTCGATTACTATATCGGTAGCGATATCAACATTACTTGTTTCAACTACAGGGATAATATTATTCATTACATCTTGAACTTTTTCGGGCGTCATGATTCTTCGATTAACAGCTTCATCAAGAGTTGAACTAATTAACCCGATTCCACGATTAATAGATTCCTGATCTCTATCAATTAATTGTACCTTAAATCCTTCTTGAGCCGCCTTTTGAGCGACCCCGCTTCCCATTGTTCCAGCACCTACCAAAGCAACCGTTTCAATTGGCTCCATATGCAAGCCGAGAAATTGGTGTTAGATGAACTAAACGCTTCTAATGTTCGAATAATCAATAGGATAATGTGTTTAGTTCTATTCACAGACTCATGACTGAAGAAAAAAAGAAGGGGTTTTTGAAAAAAGCGGCCAGTAATGCGTCTAAAGCCGCTGGTGGTGCAATAAATAATGCAAAAAATCAGGCTAAGGCAAAAGCTACAGAATATGTTGTTAATCAAGCAAAGAAAAATGCAGAAAAAAAGATGGAAGATATGAAAAGTAAGTTCTTAGGTAAAAAAGAAAAATAATAGAACAATAGATTAGTAACAGATTCTCATGCCGGAGGCATGAGCAAGGCCCCTTATAATGCCGATTCAAAATTAAATGTCTTGCTTGTTCACGTATGGTTTTGGCCACATATTGGTGGCGGAAATCAACATGTAGAACACATAGGTAGAGAATTGGTAAAAATGGGACATGACGTCACTGTATGGTGTGCTGATGTTCCTGAACATGATGAAAAGGAATTCCAAAAAGGAGGAATTAATGTTGTTAGATTAATTCCAAAAAGAATCCTTGGTGGAGTAGATCCTGTTGTATCAACAAAACATCTAACTATTGATGAATTTGATTTAATTCATTTACATGATACATTACCTACATTAATTCGTCAAGTTTTGAAAAGAGCAAAAAAACAAAACAAACCAATTGTTACTACATATCATAATGATTATATTAAACANGGATTTATTGCAAATCTAATTAAAAAAATAAGATGGGCNATGCAAGGAAGAAAAACTTTGCATTCTTCAAATGGAAAAATTGTTCTAACACCATTTTTTGAAAATCTATTGAGAAAAAAAGGTGTAAAGGGAGATATTGATATTATTCCAAATGGATTTGTACCAATCACAGATTCTGCAATTAGGCCTTCGAATTTATCAAATAATGTTGAGGAGCGCCCAACATTAACTTTTATTGGACGGTTGTCAGAACAAAAAGGATTGGATGTTCTTTTGAAGGCTTGGGAAATTTCAAGTCTAAATTCAAAGCCTGNTTTTGACTTAATAATCGCTGGGAAAGGTGAATTAAAGGAATGGTTAGATAATAGGGTAAATGAAATCAAATTTTCAAATCAAATTCATGTTCTTGGTGTTGTTTCTGAACAAGAAAAACAATGGTTATTTGAAAATTCTACGGGTATTGTAATCCCATCTAGATTTGAAGGTTTGCCAACTGTTCTGCTAGAAGCAATGCATAACAAATTGCCTGTAATTATGTCTGATGTTAATGGACTGGGCGAATTAGTGGATAATGCAAAATGTGGATTGTCATTTAATTCTGGATCTGATATTGAACTATCAAAAATAATGAATGAATTAGTGTTAACATCAAAAAAACAACTAAAAGAATGGGGAGAAGCAGGAAATATTGCAGCGGAAAAATATCTTTGGGAAAATGTCACCAAAGAAATTCTAGAATTATATAATCGAATATTAAAAAATTAGAGGGAATATCATGGAAGAATTACCATCTTTAATTTGGTTTCACAATGATATGTCTCCACTAGGAGGTGCGCAAAGAGAGATTCTTACCACAATTCCAACACATAAAGAAAAATGGAATATCACCTTTGTAACTCTTAATGCGCCAAAAGAAGTTTCTGATTTCTTGAATGAAAATAACATTCCATTAATTACTCCTAAAAAACCATGGATCAATCCAACTGGAGGATTTAATGAGATTACTGCAAAAACGGGTAAATCTCAATTAAAAGAATGGGNAAAGCTAGTTGAAGATATAGAAAATAACAATTTAAAAAATACTATTGATAATGCTGATGCAATTCTTATTTCAGCATCTGGTTCATTAGAAATGTTATCAATTATTCCAGATCACATTCCACTACATGCTTATCTTATTGAAATGCATAGAGGATTACATGATGATGTTTTACACAGGAAATTAAATGGAAAGCCAATTAGACCCTTGTGGCTAACAAAAATTATGCTTAATTATCATAAAAAATGGGATAAAAAGTGGCATAGAGTATTATGGAATCGTCCCAATACTTCTATCTCTTCAAACACACCTACTAGTGCTAGACGTTTGGCAAAAGCACATGGTTGGAATGTAATAGAAAACGATTCATTAGCAGGAAATTATCCTTCAAGAGATAAAGAAAATAGACCAGGGGGTGTTGGTGTTTTATGGCCTGCTGTAAATACAAATTTATGGACGGAAAAGCCATCTTCACATGAATTAAATGTATGGGAACGGTTTGAACATAAACCAACAAGTGAATACCTTATCACTGTTGGCAGAGCTAGTTATATGAAAGCTAGTTTAGATGCTTTAAAGATTGCAAATTATTCAAAATTACCTTTAGTGCATATAGGTGGAGGGAATACAGCTGAATTAAAAAAAGAGGCTCAAAATCTATCTGCTGAATTAATTGTGATGCCGAGAATTTCAAATGAAGAAATTACAGCACTAATACGTAATGCTACAGCATTAATTGGAATTGCTCATGGGGAAGGTTTTGGACTAACACCGATGGAAGCAATCTTAGTTGGAACCCCTGCATTAGTAGTAAATGAAGCAGGATTTACACATACAATTACAGATAATGAAAATGGTAGAAGATTACCTTGGCCAAATTCAAATGAGAATTTAGAAAAATGGAGAAAAGCAATAATTCAAACTAAAAAAGAAGAAAATAAAATAAAATGGTCTAAAAATGGAAGAAAAAGAATACTAGAAAGGTGGACTCCCCAATTTCAATCTGAGGCTATTGCGAGAACTATGAATGATTTAGGTGTAAATGTGAAAATAAATTCTGATATCAAAATATTACCAGGTTTAGATCCTGCCTAAATCAAACCAAAGGTAAATGCTTTGTTGGGGGTGCAATTCCTAAATCCTTTGGAAATTGCTTAACTATTTCTGGAATAGGCAATGGTATTTTTTCCTTTCCAATTAAAGCAACTCGACTCGGTTTAGAATCATCTAAAACCTGAAGACCTGTCAAATTTGCTAATGTATTAGAAAATTCTAAAATTTCATCATGATAAGGCATATTAGTGATATCTAAATTGTTCTGAGAATGACCTACATGAACATACCCTTTTGCCTCAATCCAATTTGGTTCTGCTCTTTCATCTATTTTCGCATATTCTTCTTCATAACCAAACATATTTTCATCTTTAATCAATGTATGTCTAACTACTATTCTAGTATCTAAACTTGGTAGAAGATCAATAGTTTCTTCAAATTTGTGCCAAGCACCAGNATTCCATTTAGGCTTACAAATTCGGTCAAAAACTTCTTTATTCGGGGCGTCTGCACTNACATAAAGTTGAGTNGGAAGAGGATCTAATTTTTCNAGAACTTTAGGTAATGTACCGTTAGTAACCAACATAGTTGTCATACCATGTTTATGACATTCATCAATATATTCACCTAACCTTCGATATAAGGTAGGCTCTCCATTTAGTGAAATTGCTACGTGCTTAGGATTTTGAGCATCGGCTAATTTTTGTTTATTCACTTTGTCATTTCCTCCAAATCCAGATAATAATCTTCTTTGAGCACGAACACTTTCATGGAGTAATTCTAAAGGATCTTGGTCAGTTAATTCCAAAGTATCCATATGTGGTTCTCTCCAACAATAAGAACAAGCTAAATTACATTGGTCTACAACTGGAGACATCTGTAGGCAATTATGGCTTTCAACACCGTAGAATTTACCTTTGTAACACATTCTATCTCTCAATAGCGATTCTTTAGTCCAATGACAGACTTTTACACCACCGTGTTCTCCAACTAAATGATATCTTTGATTTTGTAATCTGGCTTTTAACCTTTCATCCATACCCATTTTAACACATCCTTGAGTCATTTTCCTACTGTCATCTTACGATAGTTGAGGTTGGCTCGGATATTATATCGTTAACAATGCTAGTATTCAAGAACTACGTACGAAACGGATATTTGTGAACGAACTAAATGAAGTCAAAGACTCTGATGGATTTTTAAAAAGTCCAGTATTGTCTTCTGAAATTAAAAATTATCTAATTGATATTGATGGTACAATTGGAGATGATATTCCAAATGAAGAACCATGGCGTATGAAAGATGCTAAGATATACCCTGATGCTTTAGAAATGATCAACAAATGGTATGGTGAAGGACATTTAATTTGTTTTTTTACATCAAGAACTGAAGAACATAGAGAAGTCACGGAAGAATGGCTAAGTAAAAATGGATTCAAATATCATGATATTATTTTTGGAAAACCAAGAGGAGGGAATTATCACTGGATAGATAATCATGTAGTAAGAGCTACAAGGTTTAATAGTAAATTTACAGATTTAGTTATAAAAACAAGAGATGTGCAAGTGTTTGACGATTGAAGTAAGGGGTGATTATATTTCTGAATTATTATCAAATCAAGATAAAAACATAGTTGATTATGAGGAAAAATGGTTTTTTCATTTAATAGGTTTCTTTGCACCGATTTTAGTGATTACAAGTAATATTATTGGAGGGTGGTGGACTGCTAGTGGAGCAATTCTCACATTAGGAATTTATCCAATTCTAGATAGTTTATTAGGCGAAGATAAACCCGTAAGAAATATTCCTAAATCTGGAACTCCGTATGAGGTAATGTTACATATTCATTCACTAATTCATCCAATTGTAATTATTACGCTCTGTTGGAGAGTAATGTTAGATGGTAATGTTTGGACTTCTTGGGCTGCAGGTTTAAGTTCAGGAGTCATAACTGGGGTTTGTAGTATTATTGTTGCTCATGAATTGGGGCATAAGAAACCAAGAACAATTTCTTGGTGGATGGGAAGAGCAAATTTAGTAATGTCCCTTTACGCTCATTTTACCACAGAACATAATTTTAACCATCATAAAAATGTATCAACAAGACTTGATCCAGCGAGTGCACCTAAAGGAAGAGGGCTTTGGTATCATGTTTTACAAACTATTCCAAATCAATTTATTAGCGCTTGGTCAACAGAAAAAAGACGTGCATTAAAAAAGGGTAAAAAATTACTATTCTATAAAAATCCAGTATTTATTGGTTTATTAATTCAAGGGTTATTACTTGGAATAATATGGTATATTTTTGGGATATGGGCATTAATTGTATTTTCAGGACAAGCATTTTTTGCTATATTTTTATTAGAATATGTGAACTATATCAGACATTATGGATTGCACAGAGAAGTAGGAGAAAGACAAACAATGATGCATTCGTGGCAATCTGAAAAAAGATTATCCAGGTGGACTCTATTAGAACTAACTAGACATCCTGCACATCATCTTAAAGCAAGTGAACCTTTTTGGAAATTAAGGCCATTCGAAGGTGCTCCAAATTTGCCAACAGGGTATTTTGGACTCTTTTGGCCATGTATGATTCCTCCGCTTTGGAGAAAATTAATGGATCATAGAATTCCTGAAACTTAAATTGTTTTAACGCCATTAGGCCATAAAACGAGTATCAATGTTTTCTCTCTTGTTTTTGGATTATGATGTGAGCCTGGGTTCATCCAAACAATTGAACCTTTGGGATACGTTCCTTGATCATCATATACCTCTCCTTCTAGAACAAGATATGCTTCTCCTCCTGGATGCATATGAGGTACGAATGCATCTACCTCTACTTCACATTCACAATCATAAAGAACTAAACTAATTTTATCTTGTCTTGCTAGCTTCCCCAATCGTACTCCAGTTCCGAAATCTTTCCACTTAACATTAGCATCAATCCATTCACGATTTATATTCATATTTAGCCAATCTGACATATCATGTGAAAACGACATATATAGCCGAAGAAGTACCTAAACATCAAACCTACGTACATTAATTCAAAAGTAATGAGTTCTAAGAGGCTTTGTGGTCGAGCCACTTTCATGGATTTCTATTCCGCCGAACAATATTTGGGAAGCATATATTTTATTCCTTTTTGTTCCGATGTTAATGAGGATGTTTTTTCTCACTAATCCATTTGTCAGGGTGACTAAGCAATTAGTTCCTCATGGAGGTTGGGCGATTAAACGTTTGAAAGATTTACCAATAAAAGGATATAGCTTATTGATTTTTAATGAAATTTTAGCATTTTTTATTCCAATGCTAGTTGTATTTGCTTTCAGAATTAGTAGTGATCCTATAGGATGGGTAGATTGGAATAATACAAATTTTTTCGGAATTGTAATCATTTTATTGTTTGTATCAATTTGGATTTTTTTAGATTTATTACGGATTTTTCGTGTTAGAAATATGCTTAGTGCAATTGAAAAAAGAAATATTGAAAGATTAAGAAAAATTGCAGATACTGGATTTGGAATTAGAAATATATTAAGAAGATTTTCAAAAAAAGAAGAGGATAATGAGGAAGAAATTAGTACTGCAATCGCAAAAAATTCTTTGAAAACATGGGGATTCTTAGCACTAAAAGCGAGAAAATTCACACCTGCTGGATTACTAACTTCTGTCGCCACAGGTGCTGCTATTGAAGTTGCTAGAAAAGGTGCAGGAAAAGTTTCTGACATTATTGATGAAAGAATGCAAAAAGAGTTTGATAAAATTTCTGCTGCTCAATCAAGTACACTATTAATTTTATTTCTTAGAGATTTAATCATGGGGATTGCACCATTAGTGATTATATGGATTGTAGAATTATCTTTTCCTTGAAAATATTGAAAGATTGAATTCTTCAGCATCATATGAAAGGAATGTCATTTCTCATATTAATTAGACATGGTCAATCAACTTGGAATGCGGCCAATCTATTTACTGGATGGGAAAATGTTGAATTATCTGAAAAAGGAATTTTAGAAGCTAAAAAAGCTGCAGAAGAGTTATCAAAATTTAATTTTGATTCAGTTTTTACTAGTGAATTAACTAGAGCTCAGAAAACAGCTGAAATAATTATTGAAGGAAATTCTCATACCAAACCAAAATCAATTATTTATGATATGAGATTAAATGAAAGACATTATGGTGATTTGCAAGGAATGAACAAAGATGATGCTAGAAAGGAGTTTGGTGAGGAGCAGGTTCATATCTGGAGAAGATCTTTCGAAATCCCTCCACCAAATGGTGAGAGTTTGAAAATGACCGCAGAAAGAACTCTTCCTTGTTTTGATGAATTAATTTTACCTGAATTAAAGATGAATAAAAATGTACTTGTTTCAGCCCATGGAAATTCATTACGCAGTATTGTAATGAGGTTAGAAAATATTGATGAAAATTCAATAGTTAAATTAGAAATTCCAACAGGAGTTCCTAGAATATATTTATTTGAAAACGATACTTTTATTCTTCAAGAATAAAATTTTCCCATCCGTATGGATAATTATTTTCATCAACAAATATAACATTAATTCCGACTCCACTTCTATGATAAGCAATGACTTCTAGCCCATGTACTAAGTGTCCAGTAGAGAAATTTCCGACAGCTTCTTTGTTTCTATCTATCAAAGGTCTTCTTTCCCCTTCAACTTCATCAAACCACGGATACATCCCTTCTGGTGAAAATTGAATACCCAGTATCATATCAATACCTTCAGTATATTGAGCAGCATCAGCATCAGCACCACTTGGAATTGCCACTGCATTGGGATGTGTATGCAACCAGTGAGTAAATCTTCCACCCCTTGGCCCTCTATCTACAGCAAAAAAGTCATCAGTCCATTCTTCTGGAATATGGTGCACTGAAAATGAATCTCCTCTATTCACAAGGTTAGGTTCTCCAATAATATATCCTTCACCTGCAAAAAGCTGTTTTCTATTTTTTTGAAATAAAAAAATCTCATCTACTTCTGGTAAATGTGGTCTATCCCAATTTGGATCAAAACCAACTAAAATTTCATCTGGAAGGTTTTCTAATGCCCATTTAATTAATTTTTCAAAAATAATTCCAGGCATCTGAATTAATGAAGAATATGACTCTTTTTTTTCTAATGAAATAGAATTATACTCTATCATCAAATTTTGAAGCCATTCTGATACCATCGTCGCTCTGTATATCCCTAATGTTTTTTTATCATAAGTTTGAAGCAATGTTGTTTACTGGGGGTTTATGTTCGCATGGCAAAACGTAAAAGTCGATTCAGCAAATTTTTAGGTGCTCTTACAGGTACTCCTTATGATAAATTATTGAAACAAATTGAAAAAATACCTGATGAATTCGAAGATGATAGAGCATTATCTAAAGAAATTAGACGTTTTGTTAAAATTATTGTCAAGGCTAATAAGGAAGATAAAATTGATGATGATGAGCACGATTTACTGATTGAAGAACTTGAGGATATAGATCCTGAAGGGAGAACCTTTGACAAACTTAACGAAGATGAGGTCTATTATACTGGAGAAGGTGTTCCCGATGCCCCGTCAGTAAAAGTTGGAAAAAATGTAGATTTAGATTCGTTAATGCGTAAAAAAACAAATCAATTCACTGGTTCCTTTGGAAGAGAAGAATTTGATGATTACAGGGAGAAAATGGCACTAGAATTTGCTGAAGAATCTAGAAATGCAGCTGAAGAAGGTTATGCTGGACGTACACCCAATGTGGATCCAACAGGTAGAGTTTTCAGAGATGATGAAGAAGAAGCATTAGAAACAAAAAGAAGGATAGCTGTTGAATCAGGTTTAATTAATGAAAACGAAGATTATGAAGATGACGAAAATTACTCCGTGGACGAAGATGGTGTTGAATGGTATCAAGATGAGGACGGTCAATGGTGGTATAGAGAACCTGATGAAGATGATTGGGTAGCTGCAGAAGAATAACTAATTCAATGTAGAATTTACTGCATTATACCATTTCATACCCAATTCATGTGATTGGATTTGTTTAAATTGTTTGAAAGGACTGATTGAACGAACTATTCCAAAAGCAGCAATATCAACAATATCTGGACGATTTCCTCCAAAAAATTCCTTGCCGTCAAACTGAGAAACAAAATCGTCAAGTAAATCATGCCAAAGTTTCTTAGGCTTACGTCCATCTTTTTTCACTCTAGTTCTAGCAATTATACCCCACATTATTGGGAACCCTGTCCAAGCATAAATATGTCTAGAAAAAAAACCAAATTTTTCTAATTTTGAAACTGTCCTAGTACTACTTAATGCGGAACCAATTGACCCATACAAAATAGGAATTGTGGCCTTGGATAATTTATCATCGACCCATCTTAACCATTCTTCTTGTCTGGATAAATCATTATTTGATAATTTAGAATTATTATATTTTTTATCAAGGTGTAGCATGATAGGGGTAGAGTCGATTACAAAATCTTCTTCTGAATCTCTCCAAATTGGTACTTTACCCCAGTCTCCTGCGAATTTCAATGATTTTTTCCTTCTAAGTGGATTTAATTGGTCTTCATTAAAATCAATTTTTAAGTACTCTAACAGACTTCTAACTTTCCAACAAAAAGGACAGGAATGAAGCATCATTAACTTAGGATATTCTGTCATATTTAGATTCAACTAAATTTAGTAAATAACTATTTGTTTAGATAGATTATCCAAAAATCAACATATGCTATTATTNTTCCAAATATCTAAATTGCCTAATTCGAATTTAATTATTGAATTATCTGCTCCAAACTGTAAAAATCTAGAATTAGCAGTAGATGATGAACTAATTCCAATTATTTTAATTGGACGTTTTAATTGATTATTTTCAACAGCTAAATTTAATTCTTGAAGAACCTGTAAACCAGTTAATGGTTCTATATAATAATCCAAAAGAAGAATATCTGGATTAAATTCTTTGATTCTATGTACAGAGTTTTTTGTATCCCAGTATTGTTTAATTTCAAAGTTCTCGGACNTTATCTCAAAATTTGAGAGTATTTCTAAAATATCATATGTNTCTTCGAAAACAAGAATTCGCATACTAATCAAACCGCAGATGCATTGTAATGTGCAACTTCAAACCAGTTTTCATGATCCNNAGGCCTATCAATCAAAGGCATTCCAAAAGTACCACCTTGAACTGAAAGTCCTGTAACTGCGCAAGTGCTNGGGAGGTAATCTTCTCCAGTATCTGTTAATTCTATTGACAAATGATGTCCTGCTGGAAGAACTACATCTAATGGATTAAATTCCATTAACATAGTATACGAACCAAATAGCGGAGATACTGGTTGTGCATCATAACCACCGTCTCGATATCTGATATCCATAACCGCATGTCCAAGTCTTAAACCTAAAGTTTCATCATACAAAGTTGCAAAAATCTGTCCACCATTNCAACCAATAGTTTGTACATCAAGATGNANNGTTGGTAATCCTGAAAGATGTAATTCTTCTTCGAAANNAGGACTTACTATTGAAATAGCACTATTTGCACTAACAGTTCCTGTTGGATCTGACCATTCACTGAGGTCATGAAGTACCCNATCCATATCTTCTGGTGGCCAAGTTTCTTCTAGATGCCAACGTCCATCATGTGTTTGCATTTGAACGTAAGATTCTGTCTCATCTCCAATCCCTTTCAACCAATATTCAAACCAATTAAATAATTCAATTGCCCAATCCATTCGACTCATATTTTCATACGCTTCTTGACCATATCCACTACCTAATCCNGAATGTACTTCCCCTTGATCNGGATAATTATGACCCCATTGTCCCATGATNCCTCTAACNGTTAANCCCTTATCTCTCAACATTTGATATGTAGGGAAGGCATGATAAGGATCAACATTCCAATCTTGCATACCCCACACAATATATACGCTACCATCATAATTGTCAATTACATCTCCAAGATGATATCTTTCNTCCCAATAATCTGACCAGTCNGCTCCACCAAATTCAGCAGCTAAAGAGGTNGTTACTGGCATCGCAGGACCTAATANATCATCACTACAAATCCTCAANTCATCNGTAGTAGGGTCTGCTGTTGCCATTTCATAAGCTAAATCATATCCCATTGCTCTAGCTTCTGCTGAACCGTTCCGATAAAACATCTGTTGAACCCCAATTGAGCCGCTAATTGGTACTATTGTCTTAAGATGTTCAGAGGGGTTTTGCGCTGCTTCCCAATTTGTAGTTCCTGCGTATGATTTACCCATTAAACCTACATTACCATTACTCCATTCTTGGGTNCCTAACCATTCTACNGCTGCTTGAATACCAACTTGCTCCCCAAGACCTTTNACATCTTGACAATGAGTAGATTGTCCGCTACCAAATGTAGATACTTGTGCTAGTGCATATCCATGAGAAATAAATTCCTCAAAAATCCATTGTCCAACACCTAAATCGGGAATTGTATTAGGATTTGAGTCATCTACCTCTGTTCCAAAATCATAGTATGGATGAACTGTAGCAATTACAGGAACTTTTTCGCCATCTTCAGTATTTGAAGGGAGCCATAAAGCAACATGCATCAATGCATCTTCAGGATATCCAGCATCTTGTTCGCTTGCAGGTAAATCTACTTCAACAAAATGTTCTGTCATTGGAAGAATATCATGAGGACCTTTTTCAGGTAATTGAGAACGCCAACTTGTTAAATTAAGATCCATCTTGTATCTTTCTTTGAGAGGTACTTGTTTCCATTCCGAATAATCTATTTCTTCTGGCTCTTCGAGGATTATCTTATCATTTAAGATAAAGGCCATTAAAATGAAAATTACCACCACAATAGTTGTGAAAAATATCGCAAAATTTAATTGTTGATCTGCCCTTTTTTGATTNGCAGATTCAGTAATTAATACGGGGTCTGGCTTTGTGGCCATACACCCCGGATGAGTACTTCTTTCATTCCATTTACGGCTAAGTTTACAATTAAAGCCTGTGACACANGTAATAATGTGTAANATAAAGGCGAGCTTTTTAATTTCAGTTTTACTAGCATTTTCATTATCTGGATGCACTGAATTAAATGAAAATAATGATGAAATTACACATTATTTTCTTGAGACGAAAAATTGTGGTTCTAGAGGTGAAGTTAATATTACTAATTTAAGTCTATATGAGTGTCAAATTATTCCTTTATTTGATTATTATGACCATTCAGGAATTCANAATAAATATCTCTGCACGATGAATGAAACTGTAGGAAAAACAGAAATTTGTAGTCTTCAATATGGTGAATTATCCATAGATGAAGTATGGGTTGCATATTTCTCAACACCTTGGTGTACTCANTGTGAAACTACATTAAATGCATATGATGAAGCAATTCCTGAAAATAGATTATTTATTTTTAACAAGGATTCTGATCCAAAATATAGTAATATGAGTTCTTGGAAAGAAAATACTTCTGAAAGGATCGGAAGAGAGATTAATCGACCATTTATACAAGCACCTAATCTTGCAACAGAATTAGGAGTGACTGGAATTCCAATGGCTTTTTTTATTGATATTCATGGAGTAGTAATCAATTATAGTCTTGGTGAAAAGTCAAATGCGAGTGAAATTATGGATGAATATAATTCTGCAATTTTACTTGAAAATAATTATAAAAATTCTACTTAAATACGATTATATCTAATACAACATGGTTGATTTTAGGAGCGTATGATTTTACTTTTTCTATGTGATCTAATTTAAATCTGAAATTTCTATTTAATTTTTCTGAAATTTTCTTTAATTCTTCAATCACTTCTTTAGCCCATTTTTCCTCTTCTTTAGCTACAGAATTTCCATGTAAATGTAAAATCCCTCCTTTTGGGTTTAAAGCCTGAATTGCTAAATCCCAACCATCTCTAGAAGATGGAAGTAAACCTAACATTACCCTATTTACCTCCCCAATAATGTTTGGATTTGATAAAATAGAACGATTATTTCCTTCATGAATAATACACTTTTCAGAAACCCCATTATGATGTAAATTCCTTTTCAAAGCACCAATAGAATCAGTATTCATTTCACAAGCGTGTAATAATTTAACATTTGCATGTACTAATAATGGTAATGTGTAATATCCAATTCCTGCATATAAATCAAGTACTATTTCATCTGAACAATCAAAATTTGACATCCTTATTCTTTCAGAAATATTACCTGAAGAAAACATTACTTTAGTTGTATCGAATTCAAAGACAATTGTATTTTCTTTATGGCAAACAACTCCATTTTCTCCAAATAACAATTCGACCTGACTTTTTCGCATTGGACCAGATCTAATCTTTTTTTGTCTACCAATCTTTGAGACTCCTAAAACCTCGCAAAATATTTTCCAAATTTCTTTGTCTAATATTTGTAATACCTCTATCCAAATTTCCGAATTAAATGAATTTTCAGGAATTAACAACATATCTCCTAATTTTTCCCATCGAGAAGGTATTTGTTTTAATAATTCTAATTTTTCTGAATTATTTAATTCAAGATCATCTAACTTATCCTGAATATTATTTTGTAATTTAGAGTAAGGATTTAAATGATTTCCCAATTCCATATTTTCACCTATTTTTATGCGGTATGTGATAGGCCAATACGGCAAACGCTGTTAAATGAGCGGAGATAAGGGGGGGTACATGGGAACACGCCGAATTGCTATTTGTGTTATTCTAATTATGTTCTCTGGAATGGTAATTCCTTTTGCAAATGCTGGAGATTCTTCAGATGGTGTAATCTCAAATTCATCATGTAATATCCCTCTAGATGGTGATGGGGATGGTATTCCTGAGGCTGTAATTTCAGGGGATTGTGATGATTGGGATCCAGATGATGACGGAACTCCAAATCACCAAGATTGGGTAATTGGAAATTATCAGATTAATTTCCAAAATTCAGCAACTATAGAATTAGTAATGGAATGGAGGCTTCATGAATTCGCTAGATCTACCCTTGGAGGTATAGATTTTGATATTGATGGTCAAGGAGATGGATCTGCAGGAGAAACTATGGGAATTCCTGTAGATTATGTTCGTAATTATTTCAATATTGATGCAGATGGTCCTGGAGGTTCCGCAGATACAGTTTCTGACATGGTATTAGAAAGTGCTAGACAAAATGTAGAAAGTTTAGCATCTAATTTTGGAACATCAAATGGAGCTACAACAAATTATGTTGTGACAGTTGATGATATTGATACTGGAGGTGTTGTTTCATGTTCATCTAATCCAGATAGCGACGCACATTCTTCCGCTGGTGGTTCTAATATTCAACCAGTAGAAAATGCATATTATCCTCCCTTGTGTATTAAATCAAATGTTACAATCAATTTAGACCAAGACAAATTAAATTTTATTGGTAATGAAAATACTAATCAGGAAAATACTTTACAGGGACTTTTAAAAATGGGTACTAAAATTAAAATGCCTTTCTCGATTTTTGCCGCTGGAGGACATGATTCACAATTTACAATTCATCCTCCCGGTTATGGAGATATAATAGAAGTAGGTTCAGATGAATGTGATTCCACAAATATTACATGTTACGGAGAAAGAAAAGTTCATGTAAATCCTGATTCTACTAGTTACCACAAAGGAGTTTGGAAAATAGATAATACAGATGCAACTGACGGTGATTCCCAATTAACTAGAGAAATTTGGTATAAATTAATTTCAGATAGCCCCGTAGATATCGATATTAATAATGATAAATCATTAAGTATTGATGTTACACTTAATTTACGTGATGAAAGTAAAGCTAATTTGGATATTGATTTGTATGTTCACTACATTAGTGATCAAACGATGAATGATTGGGGATTTCAATTTATGGATAATGCAGATTTTGCAGAAACTCCATGGATTACAAGCGAAGGAATAAGATTAGTACAACATAATGAGATCGCTGATTTATCTACCTTAGCATCTCAATTCCCAATAGAAGGTATTACAGATGCATTTGCAGGTATAATAGGTACAGACATTGATACTGGTCCATTAGAATGGAGAACAAATGTAGAAAATACCGCTGGAATCAATTTAATTCATGATTCTGGTACGTGTGCAAGTGTACAAAGTTCTCCACATAATCATTATTGCTTAAATGGACAATATGCTATGGATGATACATTTCCTGTATTGATGAGTAGTTCGACTCAAAATACATTTGAATTCAGGCTTCTAGATCTAATTACTCAACAAATGGATACTGATGCACTTCCAGTTAATTTAAGTGAGTTAAGTAATGAAGACCTTGAAACAGTTCTTAACTCTGGACTCGAGCTTGGAGTAGATCTCGGAGAAGATTACATACAACAAATGATTCCTGAAGATTTACCCCCAACAGAAGTTTCTTTCAAAATTGTTTTACCTTCTTGGCTTGATACTCAAGATGAATCAGGGATAATCAGTTTAGAATCCAAATTAGATGGATCAGGAAATACTGCTATTAATTTGCAAGGAAATAATCCGTGGGAATGGAATCATCCAATAAATGATTTTGAAACAGGAAAGCAAATTTGTACTGCCACTCAAAAAACTTGTATGAAAGCGGATATTGATCTTAACTTTGAGGAATTAGATATTGACGAATGGTCAAAAGCAATCACGCTTACATTGGGTGGGGAGGTTCAAATTGATGTTTATCGAATTGGAGTTGATGGTAGTATAACTCCTGAAGATGAAAATGGAAATCAAATTAATATTGAAGCAATACCATCTGATCTATTAAGGCAAATCGTATTTTTTGATACTACCGAACCAATTTTTAGTGATGAAATTCCACTATTTGGAGAATCAGTTCAATTTGAATTAACACAGGCTGGAATTTATAAATTTGCTGACGAATTAGGTGAAGGGCTTTCAAATAAAATTCAATCTAATTCTATTCAAGATGAAAATATAAATATTGATTTATCCGCAATAGAAATTGATGTTGAGGTTATAAATTTAGAAAAACCTGACTCATCTGATGTTAGTGATTTAAAACCACTTTCAATAAGATTAACTTTAGAGCCTACAACAGTAGTGGCATCATATTCTGAAAGTGGTATTTCAGTAATGACTAGTAAACCTTCAAACTTTTTCGCTAGTCCTATTCTACAAATTACTAATGCTTTCACAAGTAGTTTTGCAAACAATATGGCACCAGGAGTTACTACCAACGGAAATGGTATTTTGATAAACAATAATGGTGAGGCATTTACTACAGATATTACAGGTCCAGATATGACTCTAGGGCCTCTAGGAAATATTCCACAGGTTGATGTTTCAATTAAATTACCACCAGGCTTAGCATTAGGAGATTTTAGTTCTTCTACAAATCAAGGAAGTACTAGTGAAACTGACGGAAGACAAAATATCTTCTATACAGTACCTACTGCGGGTTCAGTTGATACTCTGAGTTTTTCAATAATCATTGGATGGGATTGGATTCTAACTCAAGTGGGAGTTTATTTAGGGGGAGTAGTTTTAGCAATGGCTTTACTATTTGTTTGGAGAAGACATCGAGTAGGTAAGAAATCTAAAAGATTGGAAAATGAGTTTGAACTAGCTGCTCGTAGCGCTTTGAATCGAAATGCTATGCCAGCAGCAGGCGGAATGATGGTTAGTTCTGCTGGAATGGATGAATTTGGGAATCAAAGAGGAAATAGTATGGATGATGACTTAGCTCAATTTATGTATTAATCATTTTGAAAGTCCTGTGAAAATACGTTCTGCTAATGATCTACCAATTCCTGGAACTTCACAAAGATCTTCTATTGATGCATTTAATAATCCTTGTCTACCTTCAAAAAATCTTTGTAAAACCTGTATTTTTTTGGCTCCTAAACCTTCTATATTTTCTAAGGGATCTTTCAGGATATTTTTGTGTCTACTTTTCCGATGGAATTGATTAACAAATCTATGTGCTTCATCTCTAGCATAAATTAATGCACGACCTCTTTTATCTAATACTATAGGTTCTTTATTTACACGATACAAGGTTTCTTCTTTTTTGGCTAAGGCTGCTATTAAAATTTCTTCATCTAATTCATTTTCTTTCAATAAATCAAAAATATAATCTAAATGGGTTTTGCCGCCGTCAATTAATAATAAATCCGGCCATTTTTCTTGATTTTTAATCCATCTTCCTACGACTTCTATCATCATATGAATATCATCTAACTGCTTACCTTTAACTTTGTATTTTCTATATTCTGATTTTTCCGGTTTTCCTAATCTTAAACTAATTGATGCACCTACTCTAACATCACCTTGTAATTGAGACATATCAAAACATACAATATGATCTAATGATTCTATCTCAAGATAATTTGCACATTCATTTAGAGCTCTTTTTTCTAGTGAACCAAAACTACTTTTGAAATCCTTTTCTAATTTTATTCTTGCATTTTTATCTGCTAAGTCCTTTAATTCAATTAATTTCCCTCTTTTTGGAACTCTTAATTCTACCTTTGACCCCCTACGTTTCAATAACCAACTTGATAAAAAATCAGAAATATTACAAGGTAATAATATCAATGAAGGTGGAACATTAGTTGAATAATATTCAGATAGAAATCTACAGATAGAATCTTCTATATCTCCTCTATGAATTAGAGGCCATGTTTGTTGACCTTGAACAATTCCTTTCTTTGTATGTAATATTGTAATTATTCCAAGATTTCCTCGACTAGCAAATCCAATTGCATCACACTCTCGATAAAATCGACTAGTAATAATCCTTTGAGAGAGTGTTGTTTCGATGGCCCTAATCAAATCTCTATGATTTGCAGCATTTTCATACTCTCTTTTTTCAGAAAATTTATTCATTTCATTTGTTAATTCTTTTATTATTTGATTACCCTTGCCGTCTAAAATATTAGTTACTATTTTTACTATTTTTGGATAACCTTCTGGATCGATACAAGGACCTCTACATAAACCGATTTGCATAGATAAACAACCATCTTTTCCATGACAGTCTTTATCTCTAATACCAAATTGTTTTCTCAATAATTGAATTAATTGTTTAGCTGCACCAACATTGGGAAATGGGCCCCAAATCCTACTACCCTTAGGTGGATTTCTTGTATACATTATACGTGGATATTCTTCATCAGTCAGAATGATTAATGGATATGATTTATCATCCTTTAATCTTGAATTATACCTAGGTTTATGTTGTCTAATTAATTCACGCTCTAATATCAATGCTTCATCAGGATTTGAGGTAACAATATAATCTATAATTTCAGAACTTTCAACTAATTTTGGAATCATTAATCTATCGGGATTTGGAGAAAAATAAGACTTCACCCTACTATTTATGTCGGTAGCTTTACCGACATAGAGTACTTTTTTTAATTTGTTTTTAAACAAATAAACACCTGGCTCGCGAGGAAGATCCAGATTTTGTGACTGTAATCCCATTGTTACACTGTAAGCTACAGGGGCTCATGAATTAATTTATCAAAAGTTCTTGAATCTAATTACTTTACGAGGTGATATGGCCAAACCTACAGAGCAACGAATTTTAGTTTGGTTAAATCAATTTGATGATTCATTAAAAGAGGCTTGGGATGTTCCAAGGGAAAATTCTCTTCCTGGAATTGCAGATGCAATTGGATTAGTAAGATCGGCTCTACACGTACCACTAAAAAATTTACAGAAAGAAAATCTGATTATTGTTAGACAAGCTCATGTAATTAATGGAGGGACTAGAAAAAGAAACGTACATTTCATAACTGAAAAAGGGAGAAAAGCCTGTAAAATAGAATATGCTCAAACACCCAAAATAAATATTCAAGGAAATCCTCCAAATAATATTGAATTGGTGGGAAGAGAAAATGAATTAGAAAAGATAAATTCAATTCTTTCAAGAGAAAACATAATTTGGATATCAGGAATTGCAGGAATCGGAAAAACAGCAATAATTCGATCTTTTATAGAATATAACACAATGAATCATGGTAAAAATTTTTGGTATTCGGCTACATCTCTCTCGAGTCCAAAAACTATTGTAGAGACATGGTTAGGCATGAATAAACTCTCTATTCAAAAAGATAATTTAATTACAATCATGAAAAGTGAAATACAAAATAATCTATTTGTCATAGATAATTTTGAGCAGATTGACAATCGATTTAAGGAAGATGTTCTTGAATTTATTATAAAATTATCAAAAGAAAATTGTAGAATTATTATTTCTAGTAGACCTCCATTACCTAAAATAAATTTAAACAAAATTGATATTTTAGGTTTAGATTCAAATTCTGCTAAACAACTTTTACAGGGTTTTGAAAAAGATGAGATAAATAGAATTGTAGAATTTTTTGATGGTCACCCACTCGGAATTACAATGGTTAAAGAAGACATGTCACTTGAATCTACACAAAAAGGAATTAGTTCTTTCTTAGAAAATGAAATATTAGCGCCGCTTTCTGAAAAAAACCTTTCTTCTATTTATGAACTTGCAATTCAACCGGAGCCAATAGAAATTGATTATTTATTTTACAAGGATCAAATAACAAATTTGGATAATTTATCTTTAATTAAATATTATGATAATAAAATCGCACTACATAATTTTGTTAAAAATTTATTAATTACTCAAATGGAAGAAGAGAAAAAACAAGAATATCATATAAAATTTGTAAATAATATATCCAAGTTCACAAATAAAAAAATTTCATTTCTAAAATTATTTCATAAAATTCAATCAAAAAAAGAAACAAATAACGAGTGGATCAGAAAAAATGCAGATACAATATGTAATGAATTTCCAGCAAGATCTAGTGCTTTATTTCATAATTTAATTTCTAAAGATAAAAAAAATGGAGAATACTATTGGTATGCATCTATTTCAGAATGTGAAATGGGAAATTGGAAAATTGCTGAAAATTTGATTAGAAATGCAAATACTTTTGGTGCTTTGGAAAAGAGAAAAAATGATGCATTAATTCAAAAACTCAGAATCGCAAGATTATCGGGAGATATTGAAAAAGCTGAAGAATTATTTGAAAAAATATATTTTGAAAATGAATATGAACGTATCAAATTTATTATAAGTGAAATTAGTAGAAAAATAGACGATAGAATACCGGGAAATTCTCCCAATGAAAATTCAATAATATTGTTAAATAAATTAAATTTAAATTCATTAAATCATCAACAAAAAAGAGATTGTTTAATTGCGATTGCTATAATCAAACATACATATTCCCTTTACCAAAAGGATTTTGAAAATGCTGAAAAAATTAGAAGTGAAATTTATGATTTAACTTCAAAAAATTCAGAGATTTTAGAAGAAATGATTTGTAAAAATAAGATTATGATAAATGAAGAATTTAAATTTGAAACTAAAAATATTTTACGTAATATCGGAATGATTTGTTGGAGACTTGAATTTGAAAGTTCAAATAAAATTGATTTATTGGTTCAACTAAAATCGATAATAAGTAATAATCCCGAACTAGAAAATCGTCCTGCAGGGAGACGTGCGATTGCAATATATTGGACATGGATGGGCATTGTAAATGAAGAAGAGAGACCGTTTGCTTGGACACAAGCAATTAGCAGATGGAATTCTGCAGAATGTTATAATGCTAGTAAAGAATTGCAAGAAAAACTACATTTTTGGCTAAAAGAAACTGGAAGAGCATAATTATTTTCTATACACATATTACCACAAAGCCTTGAAAGGAGTAGGGT
Organism: Methanobacteriota archaeon; assembly: GCA_002696315.1. Taxonomy (GTDB): domain Archaea; phylum Thermoplasmatota; class Poseidoniia; order Poseidoniales; family Poseidoniaceae; genus MGIIa-I. The sequence goes on from NZRR01000017.1 coordinate 64,172, forward strand.
TCTAGACCCATATATGCAAAAGAAGAAGTGGGTGCTTATAATTGCATATTTTTTTGTTGCAATTTCAATGCAACCACTCTCTTCAAATCTAAATGATATTATGAATGATTTTAATGAAAATGTATCTGCAAAAGGAACCTTTGTTTGGAATGGTGTTGTCGATTTAGATAATGATTACATTATTGCATCAAATGACATATTAACTATTGAAGCGTGTACTGAATTAAATCTAGATCAAAATGTGAGATTGATTGTAGAAGGAAGGTTGATTGTGGAAGGAACCTCTTCTTGTCCAGTAATAATGAATAATCAAGGTTCTGGTGATCATGAAGGTATTTCTTTTCAATCGATTTCAAATAATAAAGCGAGTGAGATAAATAATTTAACCATAAAAAATAGTGATTATGGAATTACTATTTTTTCAAGTAATCCTACATTTAATAATATTAATATTGAAAATGCAGATAAAGTTGGAATTGATATTTATGATGGCGCAACTCCAACTTTTGAAAATATAAATATCGAACAAGGAGGTCAAGATGAACATGGAGGTTTTAATACAAATTGGAGATATGGAATAGGAATTTCTGTAGGAAATTTTTCCGCTCCTATTTTTGATAATGTTCATATAAATGGAACTCTAACAAGAGGATTTAACTTTTGGGGAAATTCTGGAGGTCTATTTTCAAATATTCAAATTAGTAATATCACTGGTTCCACTTTGGCTGCTGCAACTTGTGTTTGGATAATGGATGCCATACCATATTTTGAAAATTTGAATCTTAGTCGATGCGATAATGGAGTTTGGGTTAGGCAATATGACGATAGTATTCAAACAAATGCTGTAATTAGAAATTCAGTTATTGAAGACAGTAGATTTTATGGAGTAATTGTCGATAAAGCCGACCGTGCAAATTATTCAAATTATGTAATGGCTACATTTGAAGGGCTTGAAATATCAGGAACTGGAGGTGAAAATTCAAATGGTTTTGAATTTTCAGAAGGTATCGCAGCAATAGAGGTAAATGTGAGTGGAGCTATTTTTGAGGATCTTAATGTTCACGATAATCCCGTACCTGGTTTAGTTGGTTTTCTTGTTGATGATACTTTATTTGCAAGAAATATGAATATCACAAATTGTGGAAAAATAGGAGCATACGGACATGATTCAGGAATTTATATTAGAGCTGCTTTTGATAATGGCCCACCAGAATTTGTTAATGTAAATGTATCAAATTCACCAGGTTCCGGAATTTTTATCGAGCGGGGAGCTACTAATGGATATAATTGGAATCTATATAATAATTCAGAATATGGATTATTAGTTGATCATGCAACTGTAAGAACAAATTGGATTGATTCAATAGAGAATGGAAAATCAGGAGTCTATGTTTTTGATTCAAGTAATATTTTTCTACAAAATCTAACTTCTATGTCTAATGGTGATTCAGCATCAAATAATAAAGATGGTTCTGGAATTGTTTTTGATTTATCAAATAATGTTGAATCAAATGGTAGAAATGTTTCTTGTATAAATTGTACATCTATAAATGACTATTTCGGTGGTTTTTTCATTGAAAATAGTATTGATTTATACCTAAATAACATCTATGTTTTAGATCCTCAAAATGATGGTTATGGATTATATGCAGATAATAGTGGATTATCTCAAGTTGGACATATCAATCTTAATGGGGCATTATTTGAACTTAATCGTAGTGGTGAAATTGTTAAAATTAATGCGGCTGCAAAAATTAATAATTTAGAGATTAATGGAAATATTAACAATGAAAATGGTGGATTAATTTGGGATGGTAGTTCCGCAATGGACAATTCATTATTTACAAATAGTGAAATTAAAAGTAAAAAATGTATCGATTTCTTGAATTTAGATATTAATGGAGAACAAATTATTTGTGATGGAAATATTGAATTAACAAATTCAAACGTAAATATTTCTAAATTTACTGCAAAACATAAAAATAATGTATCTATAATTTTTAACGATGGTAATAGTTTGTTACATCTACATAAACCGATTAATTTAGATTTGAAAAATCTTACATCAATTATTACTGGTTCTAAAATTGAAGAGGCTTATGATTTAGATATTTGGGTTTTAAATCAATTTAATAATGGATTGCCATTCGCAGAAATTGATATTGATTTTTCTAATTTTAATGATGATTTGTCAATTAAAACAGATTATTTAGGGCATGTATTAATGACGGATTACATTGTTAGGGAATGGACTTCTTCAGGCATAAATAGTGGAGATGAAGAACTAAGTATAGATTGTACTTATGATAATACAACAAATAATACTGGAATTCGATTATTTAGTGAAGATATGATAATATTTTGTAATCTAATCTTAACAAATCAGCCTCCAATAATTAATTGGATTTCACCAACAAATAATGAAATTTTTCCTAGTAGAGGTATTGTTGGATTTGACGCTCGTTCATCATGGGATCTTGATAATGATGAGTTAACATATTCATGGTTTAGTGATATTGATGGGGACTTATTTCAACAAGGTTCAGAATGTTTCTCTTCAATTATGGCTGAAAATTATTCAGGATTTTTAGCAAATCATATGGAATTTGGTACTCAAGAACCTCTAGAATGTATTTCAGATGGAGTTCATGAAATTACTTTAGAGGTTTGTGATGATGAAAATGCATGCTCTTATGAAAGTCGTATAATTACTTTAACAAATCTTCCTGCAGTTGTCAATATGGAGATTAATCCAAAGCCTGATGGAGATGGCGTACTTAGAATTCCTCGTTCCACGATTGTTGAATTTAATGCTAGTGGAACTTATGATCCAGAAGGTGAAGATCTTACAATATTACTAACAGATACATTCGAAACACAAATTGGCCAAGCACCTGATAATGATATGTCTTGGTCCTTATCTTTCATCGATTCACCTGAAAATACAGTTACCGTTTCAATTACATTCGATGATGGTATTATTGGAAACCTAATTACCTGGAGTTTAGACATCATTTTATATAATGAACTACCAGAAGTTGATTTCATTATTTATAGAGAAAATAATTTTTCAAACTCATTGATTACTTTCGATGGTAGTTCTTCCTTAGATCCTGAAGGTGATGAAATTACCGTAGAATGGACTTCGGACATTGACGGAATACTTTACAATGGTACTGGAATAGATTCCTTAATTTGGGAAGGATGGTTAAGTTCAGGCATACATGAAATTAAGTTAAGAATTACAGACTCCGAGCATCAATGGGAATGGATTGAGAAAAATAAGATTCTTCGTGTGGAAAATTCACCCCCTGTCGCAATAATTAGTAAACCAGTGGAAGGTGAAGATTATCTTAGTTCCGATTATATATCTTTCATTGCAAATGGAAGTGGTGATTGGGATTCTAGTTGTGAAAGTTTGAATAATCAATGGAAAAATAATATTCAGTGGCTCTGTAATCAAAATTTACCTAATATTAGAAGCGATTTAATTTCAATAAATTGGAATAGTGATTTGGACGGCGATTTATCTTTAAATAACGAAAATAATCTATCTGGATGGTACGGAAGATTGTCTGCAGGATCTCACATTATTACCTTAGAAATAGATGATGGCTTTAACCCACCTGTTTCCACTTCTGTATCTATTACAATTAATGCTTCTGCACCTGTAATTATTTTAGATAGCCCTAATTTAGAAAATGATTATTATTCTGATGAAAGTATATTATTTGATTTAAGGAGAAGTATTGACTATGACGGTGATGAATTTACTTTAAGTGTGGAGAGTAATTCAGAATTTTTAATTTCTAACAAAGGTATTAAAATGGAAAATGTGAATAATAATGATATTTATTTTGTAGACTTCCCTAATGGAATATATAATTTAACAATTACTTTGACTGATTCAAAGGGAATGAAATCAACTAAAAATATTATATTAAATATTTTATCTTCAAACCCTATAGCATCAATTACTTCATCTACGGCGCATTATGAAGGTAATTCAAACACATTTACNTTTAAAGCTGGGGATTTAGTAAATCTAAGTGGANGAGATTCATTTGATGCTGATGATGATATACTAGGATATGAATGGAGTATTCAAACTAATTCTGGTTCATGGGAAAAAATTCAAACCGAAGATGGTGGTAAAGAAATAGATTATTATTTGAGCCCAGGTTCATATATTTTCAAATTAAAAGTTACAGATATGCTTGGAGGGACTGGTGAAAGAATTGTTAATGTAATAGTAGAATCCAGTAGACCATCTTTAGATGAATTGACAGTTAATCCAANTAATTTCATAGTAAATGAAAATTCTGAATTAAGAATTACTGTTAAACTCGAAGATGCTGATAATACTACAAACAATGTTAGCGCTGTGATAATATTAGGCTCACAAAATTGGAGTATAGAATTAAATGATAGAGGAGAAAATGGAGATGCAACTGAAAATGATGGGGTTTGGACTGGGGTAATCACATGGATTCCAAGTTCAGAGGGTTTTGCCTCGGTACGTGTTACTGCCACAGATACTGATTTAAGATACGATGANGAAGTTTTAGATATTAAAATTGGAGGTGGAGAATTTTCAATAATTGATTTCTTTGGAGGGGGTGCTAATATTGCCATTGGAGGATTTATTTTAGCAATGTTAATTTCATTAGTTTTGGCACTAATTATTAGAAAAAGAGGATTAAATACAATTGAACTTGATGACTATATTGAGAGCTGGGATTCATTAACGATTCAAAAAGAAAAAGAAAAACCTCTAATTTCAGATGATGAGTTAGATCTTTAATTATTCTTCTTCAATAGTTTTTCTAATTCTAATACTTGACGGATTGGTGGTAATTTCCTTAGTTTTCTTATCTGAAAAAATTACATCAACTATTTTCAATAAAATAAAAATAACTAAAATATATGACCAATATTTTAGACCATCTGAAAACTCTAATTCTAAAAATGCATTAAANCCGATTAAAGAATCATAATTTTCTTCACCTTCTTGAGGTGCATTCTGNTTTACAGATTCATGATCTTCTAATGGAACTAACCCTAAATCAAATCCTAAGGTTTGAATTGTAAATGTCATACCATCTAATTCAATATCAAAACCCGTATTTACATTCATATGTGCAAAATCAGTATCTTCAGTTTCGTCTGAAAAACCTCCCGTTGGGCCATCAAAACCAAAAGAGGAGATTACGCCCAATGGAACTATTACAACAAAACCAATAAATCCTAAAAACCAAATAAAAATCGGTATATATAATCTCATTTTAGGAATTAATAAACTAAAAACCTGAATAAGAATCATTGCACCAAATAGATAACCCATTATTTCTCTAGAGTCTTGTAAACTAAAGTCATCATCAGTATCTTCTTCTTCTGTTGCTAGTGATTCTAATTCTTCTGCAGTATAATTAACCATAGGAACTGGAACTGGCTCTCTATTTCTCCAATATGTTCTCAAAGGTGTATAATTTTTAAATTCTAAATCTACTTCTTCTTCTGTACTGTTTACAGTATAATTAATAATAATCGCTGGCTCTCTAGGTAATCCTTCAACATATTTTCCTTCTGCATTAATTATAAACCAATCTGAGGAGCCTGAAAGAGTAACTAAAACAACTACTCCAAATAATGAAAATAAACGAGCTAATGTTTTGGGCCACTCGCGATTACTCATTGTAATCGCGGTGACCCCGTTTTCTTTAAGCGATTTCTCTAATCTCTTCTAGATGTAACAAATCCAGCCAATGCGAGAACACATAAAGTTGCGAAGAAAGATACTGAAGGTATCATGCCTTCTTCTTCTGGGACTGCATCTACAGTTGCTCCTGAACCATCAGTTGTACCATCAGTTGTACCATCAGTTGTACTATCAGTTGTACTATCAGTTGTACCATCAGTTGTTGAATCAGGTACTACAATACATCCATCATTTCCAACATCAGTATTAGCAGGTGTTGTTGGACATTGATCATTTAGATTTGATACACCATCATTGTCGTTATCAGCTAATGCTAATGCTTGTGCATCCTCAATTGACATCTCTCCTACAGATTCTAATTGATCGGGAATTCCATCTCCATCTGCATCATTTTCTTCAGATACTAGATCAGAAATTTCATCGACATCTCCTACTTCTTCTATTGCTTCTTCAACTGCTGTCCCTACAAGATATTCAAATCCTAAAGAACTTGGAGCATGTTCAAAGCCTTCTGTATTTGGACCTATGAATATATACATATCATCATTTTCTTCTACGAAAGTAATAAATCCAGCAGGTGCTCCATCATACCATAATAAATCTCCATCTGCATCAGTAAATGGGAACTCTATGGTTTCTATTGAACCATCAGTCATTGAATCTTCTAAAGCAGGACCAAAGTCACCTAATTTATCACCAATATCAGATGCTGCGATATGTTCTACAACATTCATTAATTCATCTGTAGGTGCGAATTCTTCACCTTCATCTGAACCATCTGAACATTGTTCTGTTCCGTCATTTACGTACTCGACCGGAATACTGGCAGACATATCTACACAAGTAAATCTATTATCCTTAGTAAAACCAACTTCATCTGAACCATCGGCACAGTTTTGAGTTCCATCATTTACTTCATAAAGCATTATCATATTTCCATCATCACATTCAAATTCCCATGTTTGATCGTTGGATGATTCATCAGTACCGTACGCACAATCATCCACTCCATCATTTACCCAATCATGAGGTATTGTAGAACCCCAAGCATAAATACATTCGAATTCGTGTTCGAATACTTCATCTGAACCGTCCATACAATCTTTATACCCATCATTGTACATATCTAATGATAATTCTGTATCTCCATCATCACAACTACCAACCATATCCGGACCAATTTCTTCCATTATAGCTTCGATTTCTTCACCTACGACTTCAAATATTCCAGGATCATCTTCACTACCTTCAAAAGAATGCATTAGTAATAATGCATTCATTCCTATGTGTGGTAATGGTACTGGTGAACCCAAGAAACTCATGGCTTCAACTTGTGTTCCTGCATCATCTATTTCTATGTTATATTTTATTTCGGGGTCAAAAGCCCAGACACCTAAAGGACTAGATTCTACGTCATCTCCAGAAAAAGTAAAATCTCCAGTATATTGTGGGGCATCGTTAATATCAATATTGAAAGTATCTACTTCCATTCCCAATAAATCAGCAGGTACTCCCTCCAATGAAAATGCATAATTTAATTCAGATGCATAATTACCTGTGAATTCCCCACACGGTGTTGTGATTGTCCTATGCTCTACTTCTGTTGATTCTGCAAATTCTCCATTGCCAAGGTATTCTCCTTGTTCCATATCATCATCAATTGTTAATCCTTCAGCTTCAGTATCACACATCCAACTAAAACTATTTGTTACAGAATGATCTATTGAATCATGAACATCATACGGCTGATCAAGTCTCCATTCTACACTAGAATCGATTATACTTGCACCAATACTATTCGACATTGCCATAGCCACATTTACTGTATCATCCCCTCCAGTCCAAGCACTATCATGATTCATACTAAATCCGAGTCCAGCATCCATCGTAGTAACCATGTTTGCTCCAACAATTTCATTTCCTTCTGTTGTTCTATATTCTGTATATTTAGAATCTAATGATAATAACACATCTAAACTCATTTGCATTGAAAAGTCAATTGCTGCACCTTGTTGTGTTGGGTCTTCATCATCATTTCCTGCATCTAAGTCTTCCCATTCCATCAACATAATCATATCAAATAACATAGCATTAACAACCGTTAATTCTGTTATATGCTCTGTAACTTGGTGTGCATTTCCTCTTGAATCGTCTACTGTAGTTTCTGCACCAACTGATTGTTCTATGAAAAACATTGATTCCCCTATTGAAACTTGTGCTACTAGCATCTCAAAACCAGCTTCCTCTGCTGCTTCTGTAAANTTAGCTAATATTTCATCAATATTTAAACCAGTTAAGGTATGTACATCTTCTCCATATTCTGCCCAATCATAAGAAACACCCCATGCTCTATCTGATGGCATTGCACTTTCAGCTGAAGCTGGAATTGCTGCAAATACAGTTAAAGTCAGTAATGTTGCTAAAATTGTTGCTACACTCTTGTTTAATGATACTTTATTCATTATACTACTTGCCATCCAAACTAGTATATCATATATACTGTATTTTGCATGTTAGTTAGTTTAAAAAATAAAGTTAATTTATAATTTATCTTTAATTGAATCTANACTATCTTCTAGAGGGCCCCATTCTGTTTTTGTTTTGTTAATTCCAATTCTTTTTGCAAAAAAGAATTTGAAATTTTTCCATCCATCTCCCCATGTATTAATTTCAGCATCGCCAACACGAGTTCTGTAAGGAACTGAAATTTCAGCAAACTTATCTTTTTCTAAATGTATTTTTGTTATTAATTTAATTTCTTCTGATAATGGCATACCATCATTTGTAGGTCTTAATTTAGGATTTTCAAACATTGATTTCTTAAACACCCACATACCTGATTGTGAATCTTTAATTCCGTTCCAAAATAACATTCTTCCCGTTATAGAAAGCGCCCAATTTCCAAATCCATGTAATCCAGACATCGCTCCATCTTCAGCTAATGTTAATCTGTCACAAGTAATAAATTCTAAATCACGATCAATCAACACTTTAACTAACTCGGGAATTTTTTCTGCAGGATAAGTACAATCCGCATCCATTGTGATAATTATATCTCCTGAAGCAATTGCAAATCCTGTTCTATAAGCCCTCCCATAACCTTTCCTAGGTTCAATATGAACTCTGGCTCCTTTTTTCAAAGCAATTTCTCTAGTTTTATCGGATGAATTCCCGTCTACAATTAGAATTTCTAATTTTTTACAGAACTTTTTAGGGATTGCATCAATGGTATCTCCAACACCTTCTTCTTCATTTAAAGTTGGAAGTATTACCGTCACACTGACATCGAGTTTCTTTGTCATCATACCCCTCGACTAATTTAATGAATTTAAATCGATGTATGATTAACATCAAATCGGACTGTTCAAAAAGAGATAACTCTAGGAGTTGTGTATATGCACATAGCAATGCTAGCAGGAGAATATCCTCCTTTATGGGGTGGACTTGGTTCTGCAACTTACCACCTTTGCAATTTTCTAAGCAATATGGGGCATGAAATAACAGTAATTACAAGGAAATTAAAAAATGGAATAAGGCCCTCAATAAAGAATGTGAATATTATAGAAGTAAATTGGTTATATGCTCCCATGGCATTTACGCGAAGCTACGGGAAAAATGCTATTAAAGCACTAAAAAAACTAAATTCTGAAAATTCGATAGATATTATACACTTACATTGTCCATTAATAGCTTTGAAAGAAAAAGAAATCCTTTCGCTACGCGAAAATATTTCTCCGGTAATCACTAGTTTACATGGTAGTTGGTTGGGTGAAAGAGACGGAATAATCGCTGCCAGAACACATAAAGAATCTGCAGTTTGGAAAAACCCTAATGATTTAGCAATATTACTTACTGCAAGATATTATTCAAAATTTGAAACAGCTGCTGCAAAAGTAAGCAATATTTGTGTTGCGAATTCAGAAGCAACAAAAAATGATTTTTGTACAAGATACTCATTATCAAATCAATGGAATTGTGAAGTAATTCATTGGGGAATAGATGAATCACTATTTCGTCCAATTAATCATGAAAATGATGATGATAAATTAGAGTATAAATTAGCAAGGCAGAACGAATTTGGAATAGAAGAAGATGGACAACTACTACTTGCAGTAGGAAGATTAGCTGCTCGTAAGGGTTTTAGTTTTCTATTAAAATCAATACCTCTAGTATTGAAAAAATTTCCAAATGCTAAGCTAGTAATTGTAGGAAGAGGTTCAATGTATAAAACTTTGAACAAACAGGCTAAAAAGTTAGGAATTTCTGATTCTGTTATTATTGAAAGTGGGATGGAGTTTGAACAATTAGCAAAAATTTATAGATTTGCAGATTTAGTAATTTATCCTTCATACTACGAAGGTCAAGGGCTTATTCCTCTTGAAGCAATGGCTTCAGGAACTCCAATAATTACAGTAAACGATGGGCCTTTACCTGAAATGGTTGATGAATCAGTGGGTGCACTATTTTCTCCGGGCGATAATGGAGATTTGAGCATGAAAATAATCGAAGAATTAGACGACCCTGATCTTAGAAAAAGTCAATCAATTAATGGACGTAAAAGAATCTTAAACGAAGGTACATTTACTCAAGAAAAAACAGCAATTGAATTTGAGAAATTGTATAAAAAAATTAAATCCATTAATTAACACTAAAGCGCTTTGTTCATATCATAAATCATTGTCGCATATTCGTGAAGAGTCAAGACGCCAGACCAGATTCAATTGTAATAACTGGTCCAGAAAAAGAGGTAAAAGGCATTAATCAAACTCTAAACAAAGTACTTGGCGCAACATCTGTGGTAGTAGTTATTTTCATTGTAATTGCAGCAATGCATGAAAAAGCAATTGGAAATGCAATTTTAGACAATAATAATGATACTTATGTCAGAGTTCCCGTTTGGGAAAGAGGAGATTATGATTACATCACAAATGAAGACTATGGGTATGTTATGGAATTCGGTGAATATGAGATTTTAGAAACAGATAATGAATGGAATTCAACACACGTATATGTTGAATATGAATTACCTGTAGAAGAAGGGGGAGCTGCTCCTAATGGAATAATTTCTCTAGCGTACTGGTTACCGAAAGTAGAGCCTGGTGTACAGGTACCTGTAATTGCTGAGTTTGGACCATATTTTCAAGAACCAAGCGTACAAACCCCTACAATAGAAGTACCTGGTAGTTGGTTAGGTCAAATGATTATAGATCAAATCCTTCCTCATGGATTTGCCTTTGCTCAAGTTTCTGTAACTGGAACCGGACGTTCTAACCATTGTATGGATTTAATGGGGACTGCAGAACAATTAGGCAATGATGCTGCAGTAACTTGGCTAGGTTCACAAAATTGGTCCAATGGAAATGTTGCAATGATTGGTAAATCATATGATGGTTCAACGCCTTGGCAAGCAGCTATGTTTGGCAATGAATATCTCAAAACAATTGTTCCAATTTCCGGATTAATAGGGGTTAAAGAACTAATGTGGAAAAATGGTTCATCTGAGGCCAGAGCTCCATTTATGCATAATGGTGTTTATGGATCATATGGGTTTGATGGTGATGAAGAAGATTATGGAAATTTATGCCCTGATTATATCATTGGACCAGGTACTGGAGTGTCAGCCTACATGTTCGGTTCTGAAATTGCGGGAGATTATTGGGCCGAGAGATATTTCCTTGAGAGGGTTTTACAAAATTACAATGGTTCAGTCTATCTCATTCAGGGAATGCATGACTGGAATGTGGATCCGCATATGGCAATTCCAACGATAAATCGAATAAAAGATGCTGGAATAGAATCTAAGGGCCTGTTTGGTCAATGGGATCATGACTACCCCGATAGGGCAATACAATTAGACGAACGTTCCGATACTGGAGGTAGAGGTGGTGAAGCATTCCCTGAAATGATTAGATTCGACTGGATGCAAGATTTACTGGAATGGTTTGATTGGTATCTAAAGGGAGAAGGGGAACAGCCATTATTACATGTTGAAATCCAGTCAAATCATGGTTCTTGGAGAATTGAAGATCGATATCCTGCATCAGATACTGAAGAACTAATTTTCACTTTAGGATCTGATATGACTAGTTCCGGAGGTCTTACGGTTCTACCTGATGCTTCTACTGGTCCAGTATTCGAAACATCTCCATTAACAGAAGATATTTTCATTCAAGGAATGCCAAGACTTCATGTTCAAGTAACTACCTCAACTGTTGGTGGTCAACTCTATGCATTATTAGAAGATTGTAATGGTAATGATTGTATCCATATTGGTCATGCAATTATGGATTTAAGATATCATGAAGGCGGGGAAGAATTATCCTCTTCATGGTTACCTGTTTTTGAAACGATTACTGCAAATATGGAGTTTATCGCTTTAGACGCTGAAATAATGGCTGGTCATACCCTGCGGTTAACACTATTATCAACAGGTGAAGATTATTTACCCGCTTCAACTTCATCAATAGTTACAATTATTGAAGGTGAAGGTAGTACATTACAATTAGATACATTTGATCCAGATGAAAAAACATATTGGACTCCACCAATTTGTACACATGAAGTATGTGTAAGCTCCTGAGAGTGATATTTTTTTGACATATTTACATCAATTGGTTAATAATGCAGTTACCGAGGTCATCAAACATGGCGAGTAATATAAAGCGTGCAATGGCTTGTTTACTTGCTGTTATTTTTTTAATTCCGTTTATACCTTCTGCATTAGCAGATGATGATGCAGCAAGTGCTAATGTCTTAACTGATGGAAGCACAAGTTCTGGAGATGTAGACGCAGAGGGTGACTCTAGAGATTGGTGGAAAATTGATATTTTAGGTGGCGATACATTAACTATTGATGTTTCGTCTTCAACTGGAGATCATGGTTTTGATTTATTCGGCTGTTTTGGAACCGATCATTGGGAAGGAAGAGTGAAAATCTGGGATTCTACGGCTTCAACAAATCTTTATCAAAGTGATTTTGGAAGTGCAGGATCTACATCAGTTTCAGTTTCGATTGTTCCTTCTGCTTCAGAGTGGGGCAGTATTACTGGACCTACAACTTACTATACTGAAGTAATATCTTTAGATAATTGTGACCAAGATGAATTTGATTATTCCATAACTGGAACTATCGACAAAACATACAGAGATACAGATGGTGATGGCTTTAGAGATTTAGATGATGATTGTCCGAATGATTTTGGTAAAAGCACTGAAGATCAAAATGGCTGTTTAGATAGTGATGAAGATGGATGGTCTGATGAAGGAGATAGGTACCCAGTAGATGGAACTCAGTGGGAAGATTCAGATTTTGATAATTACGGAGATAATCCCAATGGAAATAATCCTGATTCCTGTCCTGGATTTTTTGGTCAGTCTTTTCAAGATAGATTCGGTTGTCCTGATTCTGATGGCGATGGTTATAGTGACCCTAGTACTCTATACTCGATTGAACCTTGGACAATTTCTGATGGTGCTGACGCTTTTTGGTGGTCACCTCAAGATCCTTCAACTCAAAACATATGTGGAATGTATTGCCACACTCAGTGGAGTGACTTTGATGGCGATGGATTGGGTGATAACTGGTATGATTCAAGATGGGGATCAATACATGTTGAAACAGGAATAGGAGAATATATTGAAGGAGCAATTTTAGAAGATGCATGTCCACATATAAGTGGTTACTCCTCAGAGGATAGACCTGGATGTCCAGATGCTGATGGCGATGGTTGGTCTGATGGAGATTCTAACTGGACTGTAGATGATGGTGCTGATCCTTTTCCGAATGATTTCAGTCAGTGGAAAGATACTGACAGAGATGGGTATGGAGATAATTATACTTTTGAATTCGATGAAAATGGCTTAAGGGTTGAATCAGGAGATGCATTTATTGAAAATCCGACTCAATGGAGAGATTCTGACGGTGATGGTTGGGGAAATAACCAAGGAAATCAAGACACTCAAATAGACGCATTTCCGTATGAGAACTCACAGCATCTAGATTCAGATAATGATGGATATGGAGATAATTATTCAGGTTTCCAAGGGGATTCTTGTGTTGGAACGTGGGGATTTTCTAATCAAGATAGATTTGGATGCCCAGATAGTGATAGTGATGGTTTTTCAGATCCTGATGAAAGTTGGGTTTCACATCCAGAGGGTTTTGCTGATGCATTCCCTTCAAAAGGAAGTCAATGGTACGATACTGACGGTGATGGTTTTGGAGATAACCAAACTCAAAATGCATGGCAACCTGATAGTTGTCTTTTAACAAAAGGTGAAAGTTACAGAGATAGATGGGGGTGCCCAGATAGTGATGGAGATGGTGCTTCTAATCCTGATAATGACTGGCTTACACACCCATTAGGAATGGCAGATACATTCCCCTTTGAATCAACACAGTGGATGGATACTGATGGTGATGGATATGGAGATAACCCCGTGGGAATTACTCCAGATAATTGTATAGAAATTCCTGGTACAAGTACAGAAGATAGATTTGGATGTATAGATACTGACGGTGATGGCTGGTCTGACTTAAGTGATAAATTTCCACACATCCCTTCACAAATGGTAGATTCTGATGGTGATGGATATGGAGATAATCTTTCAGGGCATGAACCTGACGCTTGTCCAACTGTATTTGGAACTAGTTTACTAGATAGAAGAGGATGCTTAGATTTAGATGATGATGGATACTCAGATCCTGACGACCAATGGTTAGCAAGTCCTGAGGGACAAGCAGATGCTTTTGCTAATGATCCGTGGCAATGGTTGGATACTGATGGTGATGGCTTTGGTGACAATCCAGTGGGGAATCTAAGGGATGATTGCCCATCAGACTCTGGAAGTTCTACCATTGATTTCCAAGGATGTCCAGATAATAATGGAGATGGATATTCAAATTCTTTTGGAGAAATTAAAGCCGCAATGACAATCATGGGTAGCAACCCACTATCTTCTTGGGCAACTTATGCAATTGCGGGATTAATCTTTTTGTCAGCAGTAATTGTGAATAGAATTTTTGAAGGTAATGATGACGATTTGAAGGAGGTGGATTTTATTGAAAAAGTCTAGTATCAATATTTGTATCCTAATTCTAATCTTACCGCTTCTTACAATGATTGAAAATGTTGGAGCCAGTGGAAATAATGATTTTACTGTCGTTAATTATGAAACTAGAGAGCAAGATATTGATAATGATGGTTTTGTCGATCAGTTAAGAATTGTTTTTAATGTAAATACAACTAAATCACAAACTCCAATCTCGGCTAAATTGATCACTATTTTTGATCAGTATCCAAATCAAATTGAAGTCATACAATGGGATAATTTTACATTAACTAACGAAAAATCATTATCTAGATCAATTTTTGTTGATGCTTGGAAGGAAGGGAAATATATTATTTCATTGAAGTTCTTAAATCCAGAAACAAGTGAATTGATTTCTGAATATCAACTTGGAGAATATAATCTAATGGTGGGAATGGAAACTCCGTTTGTAGCACTAAATGTAATTGCCAAACATGAAGGAAAAACTGTAGATAATAACTTTAATACTGGGTCTGAATGTAAAGTAAAAAGAAATGTTTTAGACAATATTGGACATAGATACAATAAAACTGGTGAAGTTCAATTCTTAGGTGCACCATGGATTTCTCCATCTATTAAACCGGGAGAAAATACACCAAATAATGATGAAATCGATTGTAGTAGCTGGCCTGCAGGAAAATATAATCTAAAATTAATCTATCATAATTCTCTAGGATACTCTCTAGAAACGTGGAAGAATTTTTCAATTATCAATCAACCTGCACCAAGTTTTAATCTTAACGTAACTGGCCAAAATATGGAAATTGGAACTTTATGTTTTATCACTATTGAGCCTACAGATGGAACTGATTTTATTGAAAATCAAATTACATGGACAACTATTCCAGAACATGATGAGATTGATGGTTTGGAATTAAATTGTAAGATGTGGTTACCTGGAATTCATAGAATAATTGTGAATGTAACAAATTCAGAAGGTATTAGCGCCACTAACGGTGTAAATCTTGTGAGAATGCCGCCACTTGGGGATCAGAATCTATCTACATGGGGAAACGAAAGTGTAACTTCGTCTTGGCCTGTTAGAAGTGGTGGTGAAGTTGAATCAGAATATATGGGATATATTGGAACTGGAATTGGAATGCTTCTTCTATTTTTAATTTCAATACTGGTTTTAAAACGATTTGGAGATGACATGCAAGGAGATTTTTCTACTTCAAAATCTCAAATTAGTTCTGAAGGTTTACCCACACATAGAGACGAGGATGGTCATTTATGGAGGCAACATCCTGACGGTCAAATAGATTGGTGGGATGAAACTGCAAATATGTGGATACCATTTCAATGATTTATCTTTGAATGAAAAATAATGCTGGTCCTCCGCTGTGGATTATAAACTCTACAATTTGTTCTTTTGAATAATTATGAATACCTCGGGTTGAAAAACCCATATTCTCTCTTTCTAACTCCCATTCAACCCCTTTTAGAGAAACTATACTATCGGATAAACAAAATAAGGATAAGTGTGTGTTTTTCAAGAGATTAAATTCAAAAGCCTTATTTTTTGGAATATAAGTTACCAAAAAGTCATTTAGATGCACTTGAAGATTAATTGTGGTCATTTTTTCTTGATCTAATTCGGCTAATGCTGCATATACCCCAAGAATGTGATCACTCCTTCCCGATTCAACCCCAATAATTTCAATATCCTTAATTCCTTTAGAAAGTGTCCAATTAATTGCCTTAGATAAATCAGTTTCTTCCTGGCTTTCTTGATAAACAGAAATTATTTCTTCATTAATCGAAGAGTGATCTAATGAATCAAAATCACCAATTACAACGTCAGGAATAAATCCTGAATCAATACAATAATTATAACCACCATCTATTGCAACACACAATTTTTTTTCCGAATATATTTTTTTGAAAACTTTTTCAGAGATTTCACCAGCCGCAATCAATAATGCACATTTTTTTATTGCGACCATGGCAAGGCGAACATTACTCTATTAATGAATCATGTTTAATCTCGATTTCCTGCAAAAGCCAAGCCTCAATAAGGAGGCCGCAGTCGGCAGGTAAGGGTAGATTATGTCAGAATATGTCCCTGAGGGTGCTTTATTACCAAGTGGGATTAATGTTGATGAAACCGCTGCATATTTTGGGATTACAGATTCAAGTCAAATATTATTAGAATTAGAAAACTCAAATAGACATTCATGTATTACAATTGTTTTGAATAGAATTTCTGATTTATTATTAACTGATACTTTTGATTTAGATTCTGGAAGTAATAGGTTACAAGTTGAGTCTGGAGAAATTTATTATATACTTACTGGACCTCTAGAATTACTTAAAATTACCGAAAACTTACAATTATTTTTAGGATTAAATCCAGAAGAGACTACGGAAAAACCAGCAATTACTGAAGAACAATTCTCAGCATTAGAATTATTATTAGATCCTATGAATGTATTGAAAGTTTATGCTATTGGTGATGTTACTGGAGGTAATAATGAGCTAGCAAAATATGTGAATGCATTTGATAAAATGATGGAGGAACCATTACAAAATATTCAAAATCTTTGTCAAATCAGTAAAGAACTAACTGAAATTTTAGTTGAAACAAAAAATATGCAAATGCCAAGAGCTATTTCAATATTAAAATCTGCTAAAGCAATTGATGCTCCTAAACTTGTAACTCCACATCCACCTATCCAAGAAAAGAAATCAGAACAAGTTAGTGAAATCCAACCTCAAGAAAAAGTACATCAAAAAGCACAACACAAGACTCAAACTACAACTAGTTTACAAAAACCTACTGCTTTAAAACCTCCCACAAATAAACCAAATATTATTCCAACTACACCCTTGGTAAAACCAGAGATATTACAAAAGCCTGTAATCATTCCTAAAGAAGAGCCTAAGTCCATGAAAGAACTAGAAAAAGAAAGTCTTGATACAAATAATTGGATAAATGAAAGTGTTGAATCTAATGAAATTAAACCTATTTCAAAAGTGAGTCCTATTGTTCCTAAAACAAAACCAATAAATTCTAATGTTATTCCAACGCCAATAATTCAGCCAGTTACAAAACCAGTTCCAATAAAAGAAAATGTTCCTATTCGGACTAGAACATATAATTCAGAAACTTCAATTAATTCAAATATTCAAACTACTAATTTACCAAAACCAGTAAAACACTCTTTTTCAGAACAAAAATCTAGTATGAATACAAATGGAATAATTCGAACTTTTCCCAATGGTAATATTTGCAAAGGCTGTGGAGTAAGCCTTAGTAATTCATGGAGATTTTGTCCCTTATGTGGTTTTAAAAACAATTAAATTATAATTGTAATTCTCCTGAAATTATTAATGGTTCTCCATCAATAAATACAGTTGGCTCTTTAATTATTCCACTAGTTAATATTCCCGGGTGGTTTCCATCAAGCTTACTACCCTCTAAACCTATACTAAAATAACAACTTCCCAAGACTTTTTCATCTTCAAGAGCATTTCCAATTAACTTTGATTTCGGATTTAAACCAAAGCCAAATTGTGAAATAGTCCAAACTGAAGACTGATCTTTAGCTGGCATTAAATTAGCTGCTTCTGCAAAAAGATGTCTGACTCTTTGAGCTTCCGGCCCACCTTTAATATCTGTAGCAATACCATCATTGACCTTAAATCTCAGAGGCTCACTAAGAATCATTGAGTCAAAGCTACCGTCAATATACAAATCTCCTTTAGCTGTTCCTTCAATTAAATTATTGAAAATTTTACCCGCTGGTAAATTTGTTACCATACCTGGTCTATTACAAATTCCACTATCTTCTCGATTCCATTTTTTAGGATCTATATCAAATCTAATATCAGTTCCCTCAGGTGAAGTTACTCTAATATTTCTTTTTCTACGGAGATGAACTCCAACTCTACTGATGGTTTCCCTAATTTCATTAAAATCTGCAAGCATACCTCCACTGGCAAATAATTCTGAAGTAATTCCGGGCATAGTTGCTATTCTAGCACCATCCTTGCATGCTTGAATTCTAGCTTTAGTATGTGTGATACTAAATTTTGTAGGCGCTAATACAACATTCTGAGTTCTCATTAACTCAGCAACTGAAGCGGGTGGCTCATCACCATGATGTCTTGTAAATGGCATAATTACCAACAAAACATTATCCGAAATTTCAGATGCAACTTTGTAAAGTTCTTGTCCAATTTCACTAGTTGAAGGGTCGGCAATAACTAAAACTGATTCATGACGCCTAATTTCCATACAAATATTCACAACTGTTTTCGCTGCAATATTCAGAAAATTATCAAAGTTTTTCATTTGTGAAGTTTTTTTATCTTCAATAATTTCACCATCCAAAATATCTTTTAAGTTCCTCTCCACATATAGGCCAGATAAATCTTATGTTTGAATTATTGTATTAAATGCTTAAAGAAAAAAGCAAATACTCAATATTCTGTTTTTTCTGGCAAGGTTGGGACGGAAAGATGAGTTACGAACAATTTATACAGGAAGTTAGCACATATTCAAGAATTCAAGCTATTCAAAGTCAATTGAATTGGGATCAGTCTGTGATGATGCCACCGAATGGTGCAAAGGCTAGAGCAGAAACATTAGCTTGGTTATCAGGACGTGCACATGAAACAATTACCAGTAAAAAAATGGGTGAACTGATTTCAAATTTAGAAGAAAATTTAGATGAGCTAGATGAGGATCAAAGAACAAATGTTTTAGAGATTAGAAGAACATATGATAAGGCAACTAAACTACCTGTTGAATTTATTGAAAGGTTAACAAAAACACGCTCAAAAGCAATGGGGATTTGGGCTAAAGCTAGAGAAAATAATGATTTTAATATGTATGCGCCAATATTAACAGAATTGGTAGAACTTGCTAGAGAAAAAGTAAGTTATCTCGGAAACGAAAAAACCGCATATGACACATTATTAGATGATTATGAAGTAGGTTTAACTGTCGATTATTTAGACCCCTTGTTCGCTAAATTAAAATCGGGATTAATCGAAGTTCTAGAAAAAATCTTAGCCGCTGAAAAACAGGAAATTGCTGATTTAGATATGACTTTTCCGATACCAAAGCAAGAAGCTTTTTGTTTAAAGGTCTCAGAACAAATGGGCTTTGATTTTAATTCAGGAAGAATGGATATTTCAGCCCATCCGTTTTCAATCTCTATTTCAACTGGAGATACAAGAATTACTACAAGATATGACGAAGATGATCCTTTTTCATGTCTTTATGCGGTTATGCATGAAACTGGCCATGGCCTATACGAACAAGGTTTACCTGACGAATTCGCATTAACCCCTAGAGGAACTGCAATCTCATTAGGTATTCATGAGTCCCAATCTAGATTATGGGAAAATCAGATTGGAAGAACTGAAGAATTTTGGAAATTTACATTACCAATTTTCAAAGAAGAGTTCCCCGATTTCCCGAAAGATATTGATGCTGCTCAAATGAACTTGATTGCAAATCAAGTTGAACCCTCATTCATTAGGGTTGAAGCAGATGAAGTAACATATAATTTACATATTATTTTAAGATATGAAATTGAAAAACAATTATTTAACGGAGATTTAGAAGTAAATGATTTACCCAAAGTATGGAATAGTATGTTCAAGGAGTGGTTTGGATTAAATGTTGAAAATGATACAAAAGGTGTGCTACAAGATATTCATTGGTCGATGGGTGCATTTGGTTATTTCCCAACTTATACTCTTGGAAATTTATATGCAGCACAATTATTTGATAAAATGAAAAATGAATTTGGAAATGTTAATCAAATGATTGAAGAAGGAAATTGGCTTCCAATTTTAGATTGGTTAAGAAAAAATATTCATGAAAAAGGAAGATTATATCATCCCTCGGATTTAATTGAGAAAGCGACTGGAACTCCTCCATCCTCTGAACCATTTTTGAATTATATTAATGAAAAATATAGTAAAATTTACAATTTTTAAATAATTAATCTATTAATTTCCAAGTACAGTTCTGACCTGCAAAAAATGGAACGATTGGATTACCATTTGGTAGAATTATCTGCTCTGGAATTGTCCAATCCTCTTTCACCAATGTTATTGTTCCTTCATTTCTAGGTAAGCCGTAAAAATCAGCACCATAATGGGAAGCAAAGCCTTCGAGTTTATCCAAGGCATCTAACTCATCAAAAACATGGGTATATAATTCAATTGCACTCCAAGCACTGTAACAACCAGCGCAGCCACAAGCTGATTCTTTCATATCTTTTTCATGGGGAGCAGAATCTGTTCCTAAGAAGAACTTCTTATTTCCTGTTGCGACAACTTTTCTTAGTGCTTGTTGATGGATGTTACGCTTTAATACAGGTAAGCAATAATTATGTGGTCTTATACCTCCTACTAACATATCATTTCGATTTAGTAATAGGTGTTGAGGAGTAATAGTTGCTGCAACATTGTCGTTAGATGACACTACAAAATCTACAGCATCTTTAGTAGTGATATGTTCAAAAACAATTTTAAGTTCTGGAAATGTTGTTACAATTCGAGTCAGATGTCTATCAATGAATTCTTTCTCTCTATCGAAGATATCAACATGATCATCTGTAACCTCACCGTGAATTAACAGTAACATACCTTGTTTCTGCATTTCCTCAAAAATAGGGAATATTGGTTCTAATGATTTAACTGCTGCATCTGAATTTGTGGTTGCACCTGCTGGATATAACTTAGCAGCTACTGTACCTACTTCTTTGGCTAAAATGATATCTTCACGAGTTGTTTCGTTGGTAAGATATAATGTCATTAACGGCTCAAATTTACTTCCTTCTGGACGTGCTGCTAAGATACGTTTTCTATATTCTTCAATCATTTTAGCATTAGTAATAGGAGGTACTAGATTTGGCATGACAATTGCTCTGTTAAAGCAACGCGCCGTTGCAGGTACAGTTTCATTTAACATGTCTCCATCACGAAAATGTAAATGCCAATCATCTGGAGTCTGAATCTTGATTTGAGCCATAACTATCTCTCCCTTATAGAGCCAAATCAAAAGGAGTTGTTAAACCTTATATTAGCAAAAGAGAAAATGTAATAGGTCTTGGGCTATACATGGTTTCGGGAAGTAATCCCAGAAAAAAATTTGAATTTAATGGAGAACTGATTGAAGCAGGTTCACGTATTGAAACTGTAATTCAAGTTGGAATTGATCCCTTGGGACGAAAATTAGAAATTCCTTGTTTTATTTTCCATGGATTGAATGAAGGGCCAACTGTGTCTATTACTTCTGCAATACACGGAGATGAATTAAATGGTGTTAGTATTCTACATTTCCTTATTCATGGATATGATCATATTCCAAATAATGAAGATGATTTTATTGATGTGAATAAACTAAAGGGCACATTAATTCTGATTCCAATTGCTAATCCTGAATCTGTATTACTTAGACAGCGTAGAACAACTGATGGGAGAGATTTGAATCGCCAATTTCCAGGAAGGCCTAATGGGAATCATTCCCAAAGATTAGCGCATAAACTATTTTCTTCCATTATTCCAAAATCGGATTATCTAATTGATATTCATACTGCACCAGGAACTAGAATTAATTTAAATCATGTTAGAACTAATTTTGATAATGAGGTCTGTAAAAATTTAGCAAAGGCATTCGGCAGTAATATTGTATTACATTCTTTAGGTTCTGAAGGAACTATTAGGAGAGAATCTACGGATTACGGATGCCCTTCTATTTTACTTGAAACAGGTTCTTCAAATTCATTTCAAATTAAAAATGTAGAAGATGGTTTAGCTGGAGTTCTAAATGTTTTAAGATATTTAGAAATGATTGATGGAGAAATAAAGGAACCAAATTTCCGTGTATTAGTACGAAAATCAAGATGGATTAGAGCTCCATCTGGCGGATTACTACATTGTTTGATTGGAATCGGTGAATTAGTAGAAGAAAATCAATTAATTGCTCAAATTACAGATCCGTTTGGACATAAAACTAATGATATCTTTGCACCATGTAATGGAATAATAGTTAGTATCGCAACAATTCCGTTAACCAGAACTGGTGATCCTTTAGTACATTTAGTTCCTCTAAAAAAGACATTTGAGCATGTGAAAAGTATACTTGATATCGATGAAGATTTAGAATGTAAAGAAGAACTAGTTAATGATGATGAGGGTGTTCAATTAGATGATATGGTATTCGAATCAAGTGAAAAAACAGAGCCAAAATAGAGGTGTTATTGTGGATTTTAAAAAGCATAGTGGAGGAAATAAAAATAGTATTGGGGAGCATGTAAATATTGGAATCATTACTGTTTCTGATCGTGCTTTCAATGGAACATATATTGATGAAGGTGGACCAAAAATTATAGAGTTTTTATCAGAAATTTTTGATTCTTCTTGGTCAAGTTTCTCAATAATAATCCCTGATGTTCAATCTGAAATTGAAAAATGTATAATTACACTTACGGATGAAAAAAATTGTTCTTTGGTTGTAACAACTGGGGGTACGGGTCCAACAAAAAGAGATGTTACTCCCGATGCTACAATTTCTATTGCAGATAAAGAATTACCAGGTTTTGGAGAATTAATGAGATCAATATCTCTTAAATATGTTCCAACTGCAATATTAAGTAGACAAGTGGGGGTAATTCGTGGTAACTCATTAATCATTAATCTTCCCGGTCAACCAAAAGCAATTAGAGAAACTATAGATGAAATCTTTTCCGCAATTCCATATTGTATCGATTTAATTGGGGGCCCATACATAGAAACAAAAAAAGAGNTTCTTGAGGTTTTTAGACCTAAAAATGCGAAAAGGTAAAAATTCTATCCATATTTGGATTCAATATCAGATTTAAATAATTCTAGCATTGTATCTTCGAATAATTCAGTTTGCCTTCTAGCTCTTGTAGATCTTAAGTGTAAGACTGCCATACCAATAAATACGATTATTGCGATAGGAATTATCGCTTCAAGTCTAAATTTATGCATAAATGTTACAATTCCCTCTGCAGTATATGCCCAAGTAATTGAAGCCGCTGAACCACCAATTAATGTTGCCCACAAAACNCTATCAAACTTCATTCTCGATAACATGCCAAGTACGGCGCCAACTAATACTCCAGAAGCCATAAATGGAATCCAAACAAATACAATCAAACCCCAAAAGCCCCATTTATTGATAAATTCTCTTTTCTCTTGTGCAGTATATTCTACTGTAGAAAGCATATCCCCAAAGAATTTGGTCTGCAGTACTCTTCCCGCAAAACCGTCTTGTCTAGCGACTGCTGCAACTCTACCTTTGGTTCCTTCACTAGTTTCTATTCTTCCGGCTTGTGAACGATCCGAAAGTGTTGCAATTTCATTTCTTGCACTAATAATTAATTCTCTATCTGCTAGTTGTGATCCTAATTCTCTTTCTAATTGTTCTCTAAGTTGTTCTTCGATAGTTGTAGAACTTTGCTTAAATCTGAAAAAAGCAAGACGTTGATTTGGACGATAAATAACTCTCACAAAGACAGCATGATCGTCAGAAAGAACTGCAGTACCTCTATCGGTCATATTTCTTATCTTGAAAAAATTATGCAATGAATCTCTAATTGTATCTTCAATCTTACTTAAATCATGTAAATCTCTAAAGAAATCTGTATAATCTTCAACTAGTTTTTCTGAATCTATTGTATCTGGTTCAAAATTTTCTAAACCACCTTTAGTTAAATGTTCAAAGTCTACTCCTGTGATTTCTCCAACTGGTTTCACTACTAGTAAGACTGGCTTAAACACTCTGAAAATTCCAAACTCGTTTAGAATTTCTTTCAAGATTTCTGCCCTAACATCTATTTTTGAGGCTATAGTTGAGTTTGTAGTTCTGTAGGCAACTAAAACATCAATTGAGAGTTCTTTAACTTTAAATTTAAATATGTCCCATTCTATATCTATTTTCAATTTTTTAGCACAATATTTCAAAGAAAGTTCGACAACTCTTTCAATTTGTTCATTTGTTAATTTGTCATCGGCATCTTGATGATAAACTTTGTAAATTAAAGGATATAAAATAAATAAAGTAATTACTGATAATGATAATGATACAAAAGCCATCCACCATGCTGGAATCCCTGCTGAACCTCCTGTAAGCATTGCCGTTTCTCTTCCTCCTCCTAATTCTGCACCCATAAGGCCCCAAGCCCAATTTCCAAGATCTTGCGTACCCCAACAGACCCTAGCACCTGCATCTGTTACTTTGGCAGACAGTTGAGTTTCACTTTCCACCCAGGGAAATAAACTTCCCGAAACTGCTTCCATTTCTAGTTTAAATTCAACATTATCTAAAGCAACCATAATTGTTTCATTCGAATGCTTGATGATTTCAACCTTTGGATTAGAATTAATACCATTTAAAATGATAGGGGTGTTATTTGTTCCATTTCCTTCATTCGAAGATGTCCCATTATCTTTAGTACTCGAATTATTTGTATTCTCATTAGATTCTGAATCTGAGACCTTGGTTTCTATTGAATTCTCTGATTCAAATAATTCTGCTACAAATTTGTACTCACCCTCATGCCAATCTTTACCAAATGGAATCTCGGCTTTCCTAGTGAGGTTGAAATTTTCATCATATTCTGTGATTTCTCCCGAACCTAATAACCCATTCTCTAACGTGGTTCTTTCCCATTGTAATTCATATGTTTTCGTTAAATTCAAGTTATAAGATTCAACAACCATTACTTGACGATCATTATCAGAATAAATATTCAACCAAGGAGCATCTTCAATTAAATCACATACTTCTCCAGTATCTAATAAAGTCTCAGAAAGAGCATGATCGACACTTGTTGAATCACCTAAAACTGCACTGCTCATTGTCAATAACATTCCGAAATATATTACTGTGAATGCGATTCCAACAAATAAAGTATAATCTTCTATTCCTGAAAGTAATCTTTTGGTCTTCTTAACTAATCTTTTATTTCGAATTGTTTCAATTTCTTTATCGATTTTATCCTCAATTTTTTCAATAAATTCCTCGGTGGTAATTATCCCATCATCATCTTCGTCAAAATATTCCTGCAATTCATCAGTACTAATTTTCTTATCATTATTATAATCTGGAACAATATGCTCATTTTCATCGCCATCATCAAAATTGTCGGCTTCCATAGTTCCAAATCCAAACCGTAGTAAGGTCATATTCATATCATTATTTATCATAATGATAAAAAATTTAATCGACATTACCAGAAAAAATACTCAAATCTAAAGAGCAAAAATTTTGGTATTTAAAATCAAATTGGTGTTTTAAATCCCATTGCTCTTACAACACACCATCCAGTCCATCCTTCAAATATTGAAAATAAACCGCCGCCTATGGCTCCAGCAGGAAAAATCCAAATCCAATCCATGTCTATATTTATAAAAAATATTACTGATGAGAGAACTATACCTGCAAATACTGCTAAAATTCCTAATTTTAATCTTACAGCTTTACCTCTAGCATCAATATTGCATTCCAATTTAGTTCACTAACCAACTATACTGTGCTATTATATATAAATCAATGTTTTTGTTCGAGAATATTGAAATTTTAATGCAGGGGGCAGGATTTGAACCTGCGAACCATTACGGACTGGGACCTAAACCCAGCGCCTTTGACCAAGCTCGGCTACCCCTGCTTGAACATAGCGACGCGTTCCATGGTCAAAACAATTACACTCGCTAATTCGTAAAAAAGTATCCAAATTAATGACAATATCCATAACTAAAAGTAAGACCATCCCCCTCTCAGATGTCAAAGATAGCAATATTAGGACTAGGCAATTGGGGGACCGCATTAGCCAAAACATGGATGGATGCAAAACATGAAATTTCCGGCTGGACAATAGAAAATGAGGTGTATGAATCTATTACTTCTAAATCGATAAATGAAAAATATTTACCTGAGATTGAGCTATCAGAAATTTATACTACAATGAGAATTGAGGAATGTCTAGAGAACGCGGAGATAGTTGTATTAGCCCTTCCATCATCAGTGATTATTGACGTTGTTAAGGATTTAATTCCATTTCTCCGTCCAAGTCATGTTTTAATTGATTTAGCGAAAGGATTTACTCCGGAAGGAGGATCAATATCAGAAAATATAGTGCAATTATTACGTGCTGAAAATAAATTAAATCCAGTTGCAGTAATGACGGGGCCAACAATAGCACCAGAAGTGGCTAAAGGTGTTATCACTACCGCTCTAATTGCTTGTGAAGATCAGTTAATTGCAAAAAAATTAGTTCAAAGGTTAACCACAGAACATCTATTACTTGAAGCAACAGATGATCCAATTGGAGCAGAGTTATGGGGGGCTTACAAAAATATAGTTGCAGTTGCCTGTGGAATCTCTGATGGGCTCAAAAATGTTACAAATAAGGGAGGAGATAATCTAAAAGCCGCTATTTTTGCTAAAGGGTTTTCAGAAGGTTGTTTACTGCTTTCAGAGATGGGCGCAAAATCTTCAACAGCATTTGGACCAGCAGGTATTGGAGATCTTTATGTAACTGCAGCATCTCCTTACGGTAGAAATCGTACACTTGGAGAAAAGCTAGGTTCGGGACTTAATTTAAAGGAAGCTAGGGCAGAAATGCATATGGTATCTGAAGGAGTAAATGCAACATATATTTTCCATAAGAAATTAGCTGAAATGGGGAAAGATAATCATTTTATTTCAACATTAAAATCACTATTAGATGATGAAATTGATGCTGAAACTTGTATTACTAAATTACTAGTTTGATTAACAAGATTTAATCGTCCCCACCCATAGGGGCTAATGAGTCAGATGGCGTTAAGTGACCTTACCAAATTAGAATCAAAATTATATCTCTGGTTATGTAAATCAGATTTCGAAAACGTACCTTGGTCTACTCCAAAAGCTGCAAAGGCATTTAATGTTAAACAAGAAGAAATTTATGAAGCCCTTTCTGCATTAACTAGAAAAATACCTAATGATATCCAAATTTACTATGAGGATGGTTCAATTAGAATATCCGCTTAAAAATTGTAAATCATCTTCTGAAATCAATAAGTCGAGAGTGAAAAAATCATATGAAAAAGAAGTCGTTAATTTCATTGAATTGGGTTAGCCGATTTCTTGATGAAACACCCGGCGATGATGAAATTGGTGGTAAATCTAGACAAGTACCNGGGGTTTGTTGGTCTAGAGTGACTCCAACTCCTACACCAACTCCGATTCTTAGACTTTGGTCAACAGAAATTGCTAGTGATTTAGGATTAGAACCAGTAGATAATGAAATTCTAGGTGGAAAAAAAATTTCCAATGGAATGGACCCTTATGCTCAAAGATACGGAGGTCATCAATTCGGAAATTGGGCAGGCCAACTTGGTGATGGTAGGGCTATTACATTAGGTGAAGTGAATACTGGTAAAAAAATATTAGAATTACAACTCAAAGGTTCAGGAGCAACACCTTATTCAAGATTTTCTGATGGAAAAGCAGTACTAAGATCATCAATAAGAGAATTCCTTTGTAGTGAGGCTATGTTCCATCTT
Source organism: Methanobacteriota archaeon (assembly GCA_002696315.1). GTDB lineage: Archaea > Thermoplasmatota > Poseidoniia > Poseidoniales > Poseidoniaceae > MGIIa-I. The sequence continues at coordinate 92,523 of NZRR01000017.1, forward strand.
GGTGTACCTACAACCCGTGCATTATCCATGGTAACTACTGGTGAAAATGTTATTCGCGACATCATGTATGATGGAAGACCATCTCCAGAACCAGGAGCGATTGTTTGTAGAGTAGCGGAAAGTTTCCTTCGATTTGGAAGCTTTCAAATTCACTCAATGACAGGAGATAATGAGACCCTTCAAACACTAGTTGATTATACAATCAAGCATCATTTCCCCAATCATTGTATTGATGATGATGAGGGTATCATTGATTGGTTAAAACAAATAGCAGATGAAACTGCATCAATGATTGCTCATTGGATGCGAGTAGGATTTGTTCATGGTGTAATGAATACAGACAATATGTCTATCCATGGATTAACTATCGATTATGGTCCTTATGGATGGATAGAAGATTTTGATCCCGATTGGACCCCAAATACAACCGATGCGAGAACAAAAAGATACCGCTTTGGACACCAAGCACAAATTGGAGCTTGGAATTTTGCTCGTCTATTAGAGTCCATAAGTCCCTTGATGAATGATTCAGAAAAGTTGTATAGTGCTCTAGAATTTTATTATAAATCCTATGAAAAATATAACAATGAAATGTGGTCAGATAAACTTGGTTTTAGCAAATTTGAGTCTGGGGACGAAGAAATAATTATTNAATTAACTTCAATTTTACAGAAGGTTGAAACAGATATGACAATATTTTTCAGATTATTATCTTCGATTAAAGAACCAAAAATCGATCATTTAAAATTTGCATTTTATGATGAAAACGAGATTCCCGAAATTGAATGGAATAATTGGCTTGAGAAGTGGTGGTCTAGAGTCGATGGAAAACCAGATCAAGAAAAAATGAAAAGATCTAATCCAAAATATGTTCTAAGAAATTGGATGTCTCAGTTAGCAATCGATGCTGCTGAAAAAGAAGACTATTCTGTTGCCATAGAACTCTATGAATTACTAAAAATGCCTTATGAAGAACAACATAAATTTGAAGAGAAATGGTTTCAAAAACGTCCCGATTGGGCTAGACATCGAGTAGGTTGTTCAATGCTTTCTTGCTCAAGTTANAATGATAATTTACACTTAATTTACTTCGATTAATTTACCATCTAGAAGCTTATTTATTATTTCCTGATAAGTGCGCGAATCTTCTAATTTTCTTTCATCATTACGTTTTTCTAGATTTCTTAGTGGCATAGCCATCCTAATATTGTCTGTAAATGCATCTTTATGTCTTTCTAAAAATGCCCAATAAAGACTTGAAACTTTACAATTTTTCTTTGGATTAAATTTACAAGATTCACAATAATCTGACATTTTATTGATATAGGGGGTGCCAGAGACATAAGGCTTGGTCATCATTACTGGGCCTAGAGAATATGTACCCATACCCAAAACATTCGGTTCTACTACCCAGTCATAGGCGTCAATGAAAGCCTCATGGAACCAAGTGGTTAACTCTCGAGGATTAATATCAAGTAAACTAGCAAAATTACTCAAAATCATTAATCTAGGAATATGATGTGTCCAACCTTCGTCAAGAACAGAATTCGTTACATTATCTAAACAATTTAATCCAGTTTTTACCCCCCAGTATGCTGGAGGTAAAGGATTATTTTGATTTAGATAATTTGGTTGGTCTGTTTTTATATCGTAGCAATCTAAAGTTCTAAAACCATCAGTAATATCATGAATATGTTTAACGTACTCTCGCCAAATAAGTTGTCTAAAAAAACCTTCAATAGAGTTTAATGGTGCATTCATACTAACTGCAGCATCAATAACTTGTTGTGGGCTAAGCCTATGTAAATTTACAGATATTGCTAATTTTGAATGAAATAAATAACGACTTTTTGTACTCATAGCATCTTCATATGGCCCAAAATTTTCTAGATTCTTTTTAGCCCATTCTAATGCAGTAATATGCTGAGAACTTGTTGTTGGAACCTTACTTAAATCGCAACTACCTGGGTGAGATGAAAAATGTTGATTTACTAACTGCATTACTTTAACATCTATTTCATCAATTTCAAAAATTAAATCCTCCTGAGTAAGAGGATCGCCCTTCCAAGGAAGACGATTTTCACTATCAAAACTAAATTTACCACCTATTGGTTTTCCATCTTCCATTAAAAATCCTGTTTCATTTCGTACTTTTCGATAAAATTTATCCATTCGAAATGGAGGTTCACGCCCAACACTTTCTAGAAACCATTCTCGTTTTGTTAGCCAACCAGAGTGATCTTTGATTAGTAATTGACCCGATTTAATTAGCGGTTCAATCTCAATACGCATACTTCTTTCTGCAGGCTCTACAAGATTGATTTGGCCTAATTCCTGAGTTATTTTTTCTAGAGTATCAAAATAATTACTGTCAGTATAATAATATCTTATGGGATGTCCTAAATCTTCAGACTCTGAAGCGAAATGTCTCATATTTGAGAGTAAAAATGCTAATTTTTGTTTATGGTAGTTTTTTGAGGAACCCTTTAGTTTCGATTCGATAAAGATTAGTCCTGTTTCTTCACGTTTAAATTTAGACCAAGGAAATATTTCATGATTAAGTTGATCGTAACAAACAAAATACCAACGTTTCACTTTTTCTTCACAGATCATGTCTTGAACGAACCATTAGAGGATATAGACTTCTGTTTTTTTTTGATAAAATAAATTGCTTATTTGTACAATTTAATTAATGAAAACAATTTAAATCAGAACTTATGATTTCTATCTATGCCACCTGAATCAATTCAAGGTGAGGAGGTTTCAAAACCTTTTATTCATACTCTTGGAAAGGTTATAATCCTTTTAACTGGATTTTATATTCTAGAACTACTCATAATTGGTCCAATATTTGATCTGTATATTGTATTTGGTGCCATGTTTATGTTAACAGGAATGCTAGCGGGACTTTGTACTGCCATTCTTATATTCTGTGGATTTCCATCTGGGCTATTATTGATGTTAATTGGAAATAGGCATCACCAAAGAGTTTTGTTATCAAAACAAACCCCGGAAAATAATAATCCAAAATTAAAGCAAGAAATTTTTTTAAATTTCACAATTATTGGTATAATAATTCTGGTCACTAGTCTATTGATTTGGTTTCTTTCCTTGTTGAATTCTCAGGGAACTTGAAATTCGTTAATTTTTAAGATTTTAATTTTCCGAATTTTTCTTACAGGATGGCTTTTTACAGGGGCCATGGTAGAGCGATTTCAAATTCCATCTCAATCTCCATTCGAAATTTATCATATTTTGAATTGTTTAGAAAAAACTCCAGAAATAAATATTGAATGTGAACTTTTCCTTCCAGAAGGTACTGGACCATTCGGATGNATTATAGCTCTTCATGGGAGTAAAGGTTGGGCAAATCATCATCAAGATCACATAGATGGATGGCTCGATGCAGGACTCGCAGTTTGTAAAGTCAATTCATTTTCCTCAAGATCTATCGATTCTACGGTTAATGATCAACTTACTGTAACTCATTCAATGATGCTAGTTGATGCCTTTAGAACTCAATCCGTTTTAGAAAAAGATTCAAGAATTGGAAAAATCGGAATTGCAGGGTGGAGTCTTGGGGGAACGGTAGCACTTTATTCTGCATGGTCTCCAATTATCGAGATTTTAGGTAACCCCTTTGATGCTCATTTGCCATTTTATCCTGCAGCCCACATACGCCCCGATATTGAAAATTGGTCAAAATCACCCATTTTAATTCTTCATGGAGATGCTGATGACTGGACACCTCTTCATCTAGTAGAAGGACTCATGCCTCAATTACCTAATGCGAATTTACATATTTATCAAGGAGCACATCATTCTTTTGATTGCGAGTATGAACTCACACATCTTCCTAATGCCGTTCGTCTGAGGAAGCGAACAGCTAGAATTAATAAGAATGGGTATATGACTGGAAAATTATTCCTGGGTATTCCTGTTCCTTTGAATCAACGTTGGCAGAGAAAGTGGATTATCAGAATATTAAGGAATAGAGGAGCTCATGTAAGGGGTGACCCGATGGCTCGTAAAGATTCTTTAGTCAGAGGAAGAGAATTCTTTATGGAGAATCTAAATTAAATTATTTTGGAATCCAAACACCATTAATTTTAGTTATTTTTCCTAACCTTTCTAATGAAGATAAGTGAGAAATTGTTTGCAATTTCGATAATTCAATATGAGCATTTGGAGTGTCTTCATATGCTATTTTATTGATCTCGGATAGATTTTTGATTCCAGAATTAATAGCGTTTAAAATTTTATTTTGACGATTTTCACGATGAGAAATATAGTAAGAAAGTATTTTTTCTGGGACTGAAATTAATGGACCATGTGAAGGAAATAATATTCTAGGTTTTAATTTCTGAATTCTTTTTAATTGTTCAATATAGACTTCCATATTCCCTTCACTGGGAACTAAAATTGTACCATGTCCTGCCACCATATCACCTGCAATTAGACCTGCTTTTGAAAATAAACAAATATGTCCGGGACAATGCCCTGGAGTAATTAATACCTCCCATTCAGTTGAAAAATCAGGATTTTTAAGTATAATTTTTTCTTTGTCATTAAGAATCTTTGCATCTTTAATGTCTAAATATTCTGATGTATGTTTCGAACACCATATTTCAGCCCCNGTTAATTTTTTTAGAGTTTCTAAATCACCATAATGATCAGAATGCCTATGTGTCAATAATAGTCCAATTACGTTTCCTCCTAAGAGTTCAACCAAATCCATAATCCAATGAAGATCATCTTCATTTTTCGCGGCAGGATCAACGATTAATAATTCCCCACCTTTTCTACCAAGAAGATAACAATTAGTTGTAGATGCTGGTGGTAATGTGGCAGTTTTAACGGGAATACAAATTACGCCAGCTGAAAAGTTTATTTCTCTCTCTTCTGGTGATTCGGAACTTAGATTATTTATGGCAGACTCTAATTTTATACCTTGTTCAATTAATAAATTTAAATCACGAATTAAAGTAAAAATGGGAGGAGGTAAATTAATTGAATGTTCATTCCAATCAGAAAGCAGTCTTTTCATCGAATACCATTTTGCATCATCAAATTCTGTTTGTTTTTCCAAATTAAAATCTGGGGAATTTTTTGAAATATGTAAATGAAAAAATCTATTATGAAACCGAAGAGGTGCGAAAATAGGAGTGATTCTTTCACGAATTAATGTTAGACTACTCGGATCGAATTCTATATTTCCAGAAATAACCTCATTTAACCAATTTTCTTTATCTTCGATAATAGATGTTCTAATTTTTGAATCTACTGTAATAACCTCATTTTTATTGATAGTAAGGCCTAATTCTTCACATAATTCACGAACAATACATATTTTCATTGCAGCATGTTCACTATATTCCAGGTTTAATTTAGTTGTAGCTTGTAAATCTTTACGGCTTAAACCCCCTCCAGGAAATGACCAGAAATTTGGAAATGCTCTCATAGAATTTGCTCTTTTTCCGAGTAAAATTTCAATTTCATTATTATTATTTCTAGTTAGCATCAATGAAGCACTATCACGTATTGGCACTGGGGCCACTGAAGTAAAATTTAGACCAGATGGTACTTCGCTCATAACACTGGTATGACAGGTACATTTTCAAATAAACTCTATTTTATGTGTGATTGTTGTATGGCGTTAACATGGGACCAATGTTAGAGATATCGCATCGAACCAAGGATGGCGGAAAAGCATACTCAGTTCAAATACCTCAATTTGGATTGGGAGTATTTTTAGCACCTGCAGATGGAACTTGCAAAAATGCTTGTCTTTGGGCGATTAAAGCCGGATATAGGCATATAGATACAGCTGCAGTATACAGGAATGAAGAAGAAGTAGGTCAAGCTATAGTAGAATCAGGCCTAAATCGTTCAGACTTATTTATCACTACTAAACTAAGAAGAGTAGATGCATTAGGATATCAGGAAACATTAGATAGGTGTGAAGAAAGTTTACAAAAATTAGGTTTAGATTATGTGGATTTATATCTTGTACATGCACCACCAGAAAATCAATCCTGTAGAAAAGATGTATGGAAAGCAATGGAAGAAATTTTAATTTCTGGAAAAGCTCGCGCAATANGAGTATCAAATTATGGACCACATCACTTAGAAGAATTACTTGAGAATTCAAATTATGGACCCTCAGTTAATCAAATAGAAATACATTTATGGTTACAAAGGCCATATTTAATTAAGGCAACTCTTAATTCAGGTGCGGTTCCAATGGCATACAGTCCATTGGCTAGAGGACAAAAAGTAAATGATGAAAAATTAACTTTATTATCAGAAAAATTAGGAGTTACTCCAGCGCAAATCGCAATTAAATGGTGTATGGATCGAGGCTATATTACAATACCAAAATCAGCGAATGAAAAAAGAATAATTGAAAATATAGACTCATTAAAAATAGAATTAGATGAAGAAACCAATCAAATTTTGAAAGAGTACGATGAGGATTATATTTCGGGCTGGAATCCTACTGTGGATCCATAAGGTGAAAATCATGAGCAGAACTAATCCATTAGAACCTTTACATGATTTAATGGAAGAACAAGATACACGTAAAGAGAAAATCAAGCAAATCACTAGAATGAGTGTAAGTTGGTTTGTGGGGTTTATGTTAACTGCTTCTTTAATTCGTTACATGGTAAAATATATTCAATAGAGGGATTATAATTACAAAAATACCTATTTTGTATACATTTAGAAGATGTCCCTATGCTATGAGGGCGAGAATGTCTATTGTACGTTCTTCTTTTGAATATGAGCATAGAGAGGTAATTCTCAGAGAACGCCCTGAACATATGATGAAAATCTCTCCTAAAGGAACTGTTCCAGTTATGCTTTTGACGGATGGAACTGTAATTGAAGAAAGTTTAGAAATAATGCAACATGTGTTAGATTGGGAATTAAATAATGATGAAATTTATTGGGTGAAAAGAAATGATGATTATTTTAAATATCATTTAGACCGTTACAAATATCCCAATCGTTATGAGGATGTAGATCATTTATACCATAGAAGAGAGGCGTCAAAATATCTTATTGAATTAGATAAAAAAATTCTAAATGATGAGATTTCTTTAGCATTAAATGATGCTTTATTCCCATTTGTTAGGCAGTTTGCTAATCATGATAGAGAATGGTTTAATTCACAAAATTGGTTGAATTTACATCGATGGTTAGAAATTAATTTAGAAAGTATAGAATTTAAGATATGCATGAAAAAATATCCTCAATGGGTACAGGAATAGATTAATTATTATGATTAAAATCAAATTTCCTTGATATTCTTCGCATTTTTATTGCTGAAGGAACGAACGTGTATGGAATTATTTTCAATTTTGGTTCAATAATATTTTTCGCTTTCCATAATTCATCAAATCCAGCAAAATTTAAATCATTTATATCGGGTTGAATTTGAATTATAATTTCATTTTCTGAAATTTGTTCTACCATATAAGCTTGAATTTCTCCACTCAATCTTAGTACTGCTCTTCTAATTAAATCTGGGATTATCATCTCAAAACCATCATTCTTATTCTTTAAGATAAAAACATCATCTTGACGGCCAATAATTTCTGCAATTCCTTCACGGGCATCATTACAAGGACAAGGTTCCTTTTTTTCGACTAGAATATCATTTAATCGATAACGAATAATAGGCTGTGTAATTCGTTTAAAGTCACTAATTATTGGGAAGAATTGTCCTTTTTCCTTATCTACATATTCTTTTTGTATTACCATAATATCTTCATTTAGGTGTAATGTTCCAAATTCACAAGTGGTAGCTATTTCACCTTCAGTAGAAGAGTACAATTGATGAACTATACATTCAAAGTATTCCTCAATCAAAGATTTATCTAGAGAGGTTAAAACCTCGGCGGTAGAAACAATTTTACGAAATTTTAATTTTATTTTAATATCGACTAAATATCTCAAAATACTAGGAGGTGCTATCAAAACTTCGGGTTTATTTTCATTTAATTCTTTAACTAAATCATCTAAGGGCCTCATCAAATCATAAAATTGAAATTTAATATTTTTTGAGCCAATTGATTCATATGTATTAGAGTTAGCACGAAGAAAAAGTCCGATTTTATGTTTACCGAATATCGAACCATCAAGCCCCCTTGCTAACATATATCCTGCCCATATTTCTTGTTCTGATTTAGAGACGATGTGTATTCCTCTAGAACCACTTGTACCCGATGAAAATCCTACTGTAAATCCTGATGTTTTTTGTTCAAAATCTCGGGTTTTTTCCGCTTTGAGTGCCAAATTTTTTGCATTATCTATATCAAGATTGACAGTAAGATAATCTTGTAAATTTTCCATCATTATTGACTTATCAATTAATGGAAAATCTCTCCATTGAGAATCTTCAAAACCATCCCAATGCATTGAGAAGAATTTTGACTTATTACGAATTTTTTTAACATGTTTCAGCATTTTCTTTTCTTGATTTCTTTCGATTTCTTTGCGAGAATTGAACTTTTTCTTGGTTGTAAAAAATGTCCAAAGTGTCATAAATTTACTCATTGAATAATTCCTCCAAACATTCTGTTAAACTTTGCTTCGGTTGCCAATTTAGTTCGGACTTAATATTTGAAATATCTAAAATCATTGGTTGTGTAATCTGATCTAATGAATAATGATTAATTCGTTCAGAGGGAAATAAAGTTGCTAAGATTCTCAGAGGGAAAATTGGTAAAAATCTAACCTTAATTTTTCCATATTTTTTCATTGCATATGTAGTTATCAATTCTTTAAATGACTTTGGATTACCATTACTAAGATTGTAAAATTTTTGTTTGGGGCCCGCTACAATTGCACATTCAACGGCATCTAAGAAATTACTCATACAGGTATAATCTAATTTTGCTTCACCAGAGCCAGGAATCATAACACTTTTCTTAGATATTAATTTGTTTAATCTCGGGATAACTGTATCATCTCCTTTCCCAATTACGGCTCTTGGTCTTAATCCTGTCCAATTCTCAAATACAGAATCAATTATAACTTTTTCAGAAAGAAATTTTGATTTTGAGTAATGAGATTTAGGTATAATTGTAGGCTCCACCATTTTTTTATTTCTAGGCATAGCGTCAAAAACAGATGCTGATGAAATAAAAATACTGAAAATATTATGAATTTTTAAAAATTTGAGTACAGATGAGGTGATTAGAATGTTTTCCTCAAAATTTTTTCTTTTACCTCTTGGAGCAGTATATGCGGCACAATGTATGAAACAGTCAGCACCTTTAATTACATCACCAAATTCTTCACTTGCCAGATCACAATTGCGTATTTTATATATTTGAGATAACTTAGATATTTTTTTAATATCTCTGCCAAGACCTAAAACTTCATGTTTTTTGGATAATCTTTCCATCAACATAGATCCTAAAGAACCAGTTGCACCACTAATGATTATTCGCATTCATCGCCTCTCCTCAATTTTTCAGCAAAATAGTATGATGAGTAGAACATTAAAAATACCCATATTGAAGATAGTGTCCAAGCAAGCCAAATAGGAATTGATGCTGGTGGCTCTACTTCAATTGTAATATTTGCCGTTTCTTCATTTCCATCTATAATTGCTTTAATTTCAATACTTTGATTACCGCTAAATGTAAAGTAGTTTTTTCCAAACCAAATTGTTTGATCTAGATATTGGTCAAATTCTTGAATCATTCTAACTTCACCTTTTTCACTAAAAAAGATAATTTCGGTCCACATTGATTCGATAGTTTTTTCTGATTCATTTGCAACTAACAAAATATCACAATCTTGAGGGGCCTTTGGTGGCCAAAGCATGAATTCAACCCAAACCTCGGTACCATTCAAATCCACTTGTACTCTCATAGGTGCATCAAAACCAGATCCTTCCTCAAACTGATTTCCATGAGCACTAACAGGAGAGACGAGAATTAATACTATTGTTACAGCAATTGCACGTAATCTCGGATTAAAACAAAAATAGTTATTATTACTATAATTAGATAGTTCCGTAACGAATGTATGTATTAATTTTCTAGAGAGAAATATTAACAATATTGCTATAGCAACACTTACAATTGTAGAAAATATACCAACCTGCCCCATATAATTTATAGGAAATATTGGCGAGAATAAAACATCCGAAAGTACTAACAAAGGAATTAATAAATATTCTTTATTTAATAAATTAAATTTAATAATTAGCATTATTACTGGTAAAAACCATATCGAAATACAATGACCTGCCCATACTATAGAAGGAGCTCCTGGACGATAAACATGGCTTGGACCCATTAATAATTCTACAGAAATTGGAATAAAGTAGAACATTGAATTTTGAATAATCATAGTTATGATTCCTAGGTATAATAATACCTTATTTCCGAACCATTTTTGTGTCATCACAATAAGACAATATGTTACAAATGGTCCGAATAAAAGATGTAATAATAAATCTAATCCAAATAAAGATGTTATTGCTAATTTAGGATCTATATAATTGAGAAATAAAAATGAACTATGGAAGAACACAGTCCAGAGCAATAAAGAAGCTAACAAATCTAATCCTTTAAAATTAGAATTATTTTCTTTCATTAGTGCTAAAACCATTAATACACTAGCTATTTCAGCGATTATTCCCCCAAAAAGTGTGAGCATATGAGGGGGAGTAAGAACCGTAGTATCAATTCCATATTGTGCATGCCAATAATCATCATATATGCCCCCAATCGTAAGAGAAAACATTCCAATTAATATCATCCAAATATAGCCTGGCGCGATTAAACCAAAAATTTGAATTCCATTCACCTCTATTCCTTTACGAAAATCTCTTGAACAAACAATAACATAATAAATAGATAATAATAAGCAAATTGGAAATCCAGCTAGAATCATAATATGTGGAGGAGTGAACATACTATCTCGCCCCACATCCAAATGCCATTGTAAATCTATAGCTAATCCGATTCTTGCAGTAACATGATATAATGTCAAGAATATTGCAAATATATAGAGAAATTTAGGCCTATTCATTAGTGCACCTTCCAATAGACTGTCGATTTTCTCCCACTTCGATCATTAATTGTATGTATCAGTTCTCCAGTTTTATTTTCAGCCCAAGAAAAGAATTTTTCCATTTGTTCTCCAGCTAACCATTCAGATGATGAATTAAAATGATTATCTGATATGTTGTGAACTTTATTTTTAGCATCATCATCAATATTTTCATAAATATTCCAACCTTTAGATTCACATTTGTAATCATTTTGAGTTGAATAATCAAATTCACTTTTTAAGAATTCAATTCTCCCTGTTTTTGAAATGATACAAGCGAATGAAATTGGTTTGTGTGACCACTTTGTTTTTTTATTTGGTTTCACATCACCTGCAGTAATAAGTGCATATTTAGAGTTCAAATCTGGTAAAAAATCAATTGCGGCCTCTATGGCTTGGTGTGGGCCAGCATTTCCATCCATTAAATCGAAACTGAATACATGCTCACTAGAATTAGTGACCATTCCCAAACCTATTTTCAAAGACTTTTGAAGATGAGTTGCAAATGCAGGTTCTGCTCTAAAATTTTGACGGAATGTTCCTGTGTGAATAATCAAACCTATGTCATTAATATTTAGATTATTTTCTAAACATAAGGATTTTACTATTTTTTTTAAAGAAGTTAACAGTGATTGTTTACCAATTGGTTTTGCTTTCCAGGCAATAATTCCTACCATGCTTCAATCTCCTTAGGTAAATTCAAACTTATCCCCAACATTCCAAGACCGGATCCAAAAGAAATAAAATATACTTTGTCGTCATTTTTTAATTTCTTTTCCGTTAGTAATTTATCTAGGGTTACTGTATGACTTGTTGAAGCTGTATTCCCTGAATGAGAAATACTGTGTACCCTATCTCCTAATCCCCATATAGAATCAATTATTTTGGCACCTCTGAGGACTGCTTTAGGAGTTGTTTGATGTGGAATAATATGATTATGAGATTTCAAATCCTCTGGATTATTGAAGCATCTTTTCATATATTCGCCTAAATTATCTAATGCTGCATATTGTAATTTTTTAGCAGATGTTCTCATAGCAGGACCTAACCTATCTTTTGCAGATTCACCAATACACAAATCACAATGTTGTGCAAGAGTCAAAGGTTCAAAAAATTTAATTCTTTCTTTTTCACTCTGTGAAATCACATATGCTCCTCCTGCATCTCCAACAGTTAAACTAGCTATTGCTTTATGATTCCAAAGTAAATTCCGACTTAGTGCCTCCTCAATTATTGGGGTTAAATGTTCTCCAGAAACAATCAGAGCATTACGAATTTTACCTGCTTTTATTTTTTGATCTGCGATCATTAATCCAGTTACCATGCCTAAACATGCATTTGTAATATCAAAATTTCTCGCTTTAATATTCAATCTTGTACAAATCTGGGATGCTAAACAAGGATCTACTAAATTTACTGATTCATACGACATTCTGGAAACAGAGCATGAAATTACAAGATCAATTTCTTCTACAGGAACTTTAGATCTTTCTAATGCTAATTTACTCGCCTCAACTGCTAATTCTATGGCTCCTTGATTAGGAATTACTTCATGATGAGATACTATTCCTGTCAACCTTTTGAAATCAATTTTTTGGGGGAGAGTCCCGAAGGGAACTGTATCCTCACTGAGTTTTTTATTAGGTGGAAGATAAGAGGAGAAGGCTGTAATTTGACTAAATTTTTCACTCATTAATTTAGTTCAAAAAATATATACAATAAAACTTTTTTGATTGAAAAATAACATTTTCAAAAGTATTATTTTATTTTACTATATAAATCTTCGATTGCATCTATTGCGATCTCTCTTCCATTTCTTACTCCCTTTTTCCTGATAGATTTACTATTTTTAGGAATATTTACTTGTTCTCCAAATAAAGCATAGTTTTCTGGCATGGCCTCTAGGAATATTCGAGCATTTATTTCTCCTTCAAAATGGTTAGGCCAAGAAACTAATAACATTGGAATTCCTAAAAAAGTAGCCTCCGCAGGTAATTGATTTCCAGGAGTTGATATGATAAATTCTGCCCCGGACATCGCTTCCATGAATCCTGTTTCTGAAGCAACATTATATGCTAAATCATCAAATTCTAGTAAGTACTTATTTTCTAAACCGTATACTTCTCCTCTAAGTTTCATTCTTTTTGCTAATTTATTAATATCATCTAATGCAAAACGACATTCATCTGGAAGATACACTAAGAAATATTTCCCTTTCGGATTCCATTGAATTTCATCAAATTCTTTTCTTAAAACGCCTCCGACATTTATAACATTACTTTTTGGTTTTTTTCCTACAAGATGTTTAGCCACGATTCTTAGGTCTGCAGTAGGAGATAACCAACGAACGATTCTACCTGCAAAAAACGCCTTTATTCTAAGTGAATAAGGAAGTTTTTTTGGCATTTTACTGGAATTAAAAAATTCTTGACTGTTTAATGCTACATGCGGAATTTTTAGTTGTTTAGAAGCCTGCCACATAAAAGGTTCATAGTCAGCTATAGAAATATCAGGATCCCACTCTTTTAGTTTTTTTATTAAGGGCCGTGTATATTTTTTCCTTCTAAAAAGAAACTTTAAATTTTTCAGGAATGTTTTTGGAAGTGATATCTTTCCTTTGGAGAAATGATATCTGAGGCTTGTTGTATGAACAACTCGATCTTTACCAAATCTAGCCAAAAGTAATTCTTCGGCTTGACCCTCTGTAAAAAATAGAACATCATGACCTCGATCAATTAATTCTTGACCAAGTGCAAGTGCACGTGCAGCATGTCCTCTAGTCATGCCGACTAAGCCATAACATACTCTCATATCACCTGTTATTTTTATCATAGATATCAATTATTCGAGTAGCCCCTCCCGGATTTGAACCGAGGTCACGAGGACCAGAACCTCGTATGATGGACCGCTACACTAAGGGGCTTATGCGAAAAAACTACCACTAGAAAGTAATAAATAAATTGCCCATACAAAGAAAATTATGATTAAAATGGTACCAATTATTGTCAATACAGATAAAGTAATTGAAACCCCGAGAATACTAAATTGAATGAGTTTTGTAGATTTGTCAACTAGAGTATTATTTTTTGCTTTATTTTTATCTGAGATATTAACACTGAATTTCCCCTCTTTTTGATTTTCTAACGGGTCTGAAACTCTAAATCTATCATCAGCTTCTCTTCTAACAGCATAACCGCTAAACGCTAGTGCTAAAGAAAGTGGAAGAAATATACAACACGCATTAAATAATTTATTTACAAAATCAGTTTCTAACCAATTACTGCCCTCACAGGAAAGAACTTCTTCTCCATCAATCATTACAGTGGATCTGTATTCTTCTGGACACATTGCTTCATAGGAAAATGCACTTAGAAATGTTGAAATAGCAATAATCAGTAAAATTCCAGCAAAAATAGAAACCGCTAAAGAAACTTTCTTTGAATCTAAATTTTTAATCTTTTGAAAAATTATTTGTGAACCTGAACTAATAAATGAAAGAATATTACTTATATCTAAATCTTCTTTGAGGTTCAATTCATTAATTTCTTCCCCATTAACTTCTTGTTCAAAAGAGCATACAGGGCACTTTATTTTCCCTTTATAAGATATTGGGATTTTTAGTTTAGTAGAACATTGTGAACAAGTAAACTTAACTTTCTTTTCAGATACTTTTGATTCATTTTTCTTATTTTTATTGATATCACTATTTTCTAATCTATCAATTAAAATGTTTTTTGTTCCTGAAACAGGTAAATTTTCTGACTTTAATAATTCCTTTAATTCTACAACTGTTAAATCATTATACTTTGAGAATGGTTTTGACATATTTTTACACTACCAATTTTACAGGATATCATCAGTTAAATTCTCATCCGAATCTTCGTTATTTTCAAATTCATCAAGTAAACTATCATCAATATCTAAAGATTTAGAATTTGGAGGAGGGGAGTCAGGTACCTCTTTTTCAGTTAAGGTAAACTCAGCCACCAAGCGTAGAGGTTCGCCATTTGAGATTTCACCTTTAAACTCTTTTTTTGTTCCTTCCATATCTACTAGAAGTCTAAATTCTGTTGGATCTTTATTACTCCTGAAACCTTTATTGTGTTTTGCATAATGGTGGATATATACTTTATAAGTTCCTCTGGGAGCTTTGCCCTCTGGCCAATAAATATTTTCAACTGGCTTTCTCGATGCTGGTTTTACGTTCATATCAACATCTAATTCTCCTCCACATTTAGAATTTCTATTGTCGAAGAAAATTCTTTCACCAGAAGGACAAACTACATGTAAATCTAAATCATTATAATTATTCCAAATTAATGAAATTTGTACATCGCCAGTTTTCGCACCTTCACGTGCCAATCTTTCAGCAAACTCATCTTCTGCTTCATTTGAAATTTCAGATGCTTCAATACCTTCAATATTAGCAACTTGAACTTGCTCCTTTAATTGATCTTCATTATTTTTGGCCCATTGAGTACGTTCCCTTAATCCAGAATCAATTTCTTCCTGAGTTTCTTCATAATCATCAATATATTCTTCATTCTCTGGGGTTTCTATATCATTTACAGGTTGCATATTTCGTACTTTTTTTAGTCTACTTCTTGGAAGAATTTCTTCATATGCATGTCCATATACAGCACGACTACGTTCAATAGGAGCTAATTCTCTTCGGAATAAAACGACCCACATTCCAAATACGAACCCTAAGCCGAATATACCTGCTAAAGCAACTCCAATTACGTCAGCCATTGTATGTCGTAGGCGGTAAGTGTAATTATTTCTTGGGAATAGAATTTATTAATTTTTTAAAGAATTTACTACTAATATTTTCAATTTAAGAATGCATTATTTATTTTTTCTAACATATCTTTATTTGGCCTAAGTTCATCTTCAACAACATCGATTAGAGGTAAATCAACAAGGCCTAAATCCTCAACTAATGATGCTTTTGTATTATCAAAATACAGTAGACCAGTAACATGTTTAGCATTAGTTTCAGCATCATGTAGCGCTTCTAGTGCTTGCATTGCATTAGTTGGATCATGCTCTTCTGAAATTGTTTCTAATCTAATTGTAGATCCATCATGTAATGTTATGTCCTTGAAATGTCCATCTGGAACCTCTACTTCTGAAATAGGGTTAAAGTGTGGAATATAATCAGTCATATGAAGTGTAACCTCATTATCTTTTACATAACCATATGATTTCATTGATTCATCATTATTGTTGAATGTTACGCAAGGAGAAATAACATCAATTAATGCGAAACCTTTGTGTGACATTGCCGCTTTTAATAATGATTTTAATTGTTTTTTAGAACCCGAAAAAGATCTGGCAACAAATGTACATCCAAGGTTTATTGCTAGAGCACACAAATCAATTGGCTGAGTTTTATTTATTGCACCTTTCTTTTTCTTAGAACCAATATCAGCAGTAGCTGAATATTGCCCTTTAGTAAGTCCATAAACTCCATTATTTTCAACGATATATACCATATCCATATTTCTTCTAATAGCGTGTATTAATTGCCCAATTCCAATAGATGCAGAGTCACCGTCTCCAGAAACTCCTATGTATAGTAGATCTTTGTTTACGGCATAAGCACCTGTAGTTACTGAAGGCATTCTTCCATGAACCGTGTTAAAACCATGTGATTGTCCAAGATAGTAGGCAGGTGTTTTTGAAGAACATCCAATTCCAGACATTTTTGCAATTTTATGTGGCTCAACGCCATTTTCCCATGCAGCACTGATTATCACACTAGAAATTTGGTCATGACCACATCCTGGGCATAGAGAGGATTTTCCTCCAGAATAACTATCCTTTGGCTCATTAATTACATTCAATTTAATTTTTCTCTCTTTGCGTTCACGCTTCTCACTCATTTTTCCACCTCCTGTAATATTTCTAAAATTAAATCAGCATAAATTTTACCTCTTGGAGGCATTCCATCTGAATACGCTACACTGCGAAGTTTTGGAACTAGTTCAATTGGTATTTCTTTTCTTAGAATTCCATAGAGTTGTCCATCTCGATTAATTTCTAAAACAATTGTAGTTTTATGTCTTTCAATAAATTTTTCAATTTCACTATGAGCAGGAAGTGCTCGGAGTCTACACTGACTTACTTTTAGTCCTGTAGATTCGAGTAAATCATCGATTTCTTGAATTGTATTTTCCATACTTCCAAGATAAATTATACCGATTTCACATTCATTTTCTTCTCTTAAAATCGGTGCTGGAAGAACATCTCTAGAACTATCAATCTTATCTCTCAATCGTTTCATTAATTGAAGATAATCATGTGGCTTTTCTGAATAAACACCCATAGGGTTATGTCCAGTTCCTCGATAAAGAATTGGAGCCATACCAGAACCAGGAAGAGTTCTGTAAGGAATACCATCCCCATCTACGTCCAGATATCTCCCAAATTCCTCGAATGCTTCAAAAATATCTCTATCACGAACAACTTTTCCACGATCCATATCTTCATTTGGATATTCAAATCCCGAACAAGCCCATCTATTCATTCCTAAATCTAAATCACTCATACCAAATACTGGAGTTTGAAACCTTTCGGTAAGATCGAAAGCTCTCCAACCGAATTCAAAACATTCTTCAACAGTTCCGGGGAATAAGACAATGTGTTGGGTATCTCCATGACTGCCTTCGTAAAGTAATGTAATGTCTGATTGCTGTGTTCTGGTTGGTAACCCTGTTGATGGCCCTACTCTGCAAACGTCCCAAAATACAGAAGGTATTTCTGCAAAATATGCTAAACCAATGAATTCCTGCATTAATGAAATTCCAGGTCCAGAAGTCGCAGTCATCCCACGTCCTCCGGCCCATCCCGCTCCAAGCACCATTCCTGCTGCTGCAAGTTCATCTTCAGCTTGAATTACAGCACAATTAGATTCACCATCATCGTTTGTTCTTATTTTAGGAATCCAAGCAATCATACTTTCTGCCAGTGATGAAGACGGTGTGATTGGATACCATGACAATAATTGTGCTCCACCAAATAAACAACCTAATGCAACAGCTTCATTCCCTTCGATAAAGAACTGTTTTTCTTCAATTTCTCTTTCCTCTACAAAATATGGATCGTTTTTTGCGAGATTTTCTCTAAAATATTCTCGACCTAACTCTAGAGCATTTGTATTAAGTTCAATAGCTGAATCTTTACCTTTAAATTGCTTTTTTACTGCAGATTCTAGAGCAGACTGCTTAATTCCTAGAATTTCAGCCAAAGCACCAACATATACGATGTTAGTAATTAATTTAGCAAGTTTTGGATTAATTCCTCTTGCGATTTTAGTCATTGGAATTGGATACGATATAACGTCATCTCTACTCATTTCGAGTTTTGAGTTTTCATTCCAAACTACGACCGCTCCAGGTTCTAATGCTGCAAGATCTTCTTCCCAAGTTGCAGGATTGACTAAAACTTGAACATCAGTTTGGTTACCAGGTGCTTGATACCCGTGCTCAGATAGGCGAATAATATACCAAGTAGGTAATCCAGAAATATTTGACGGAAATAAATTTTTACCACTAACAGGAACCCCCATATCGAAAAGAGATTGCAGTAGTATTAAATTTGCTGATTGGGAACCAGTACCGTTTGCAGTTGCTACGTTTATAGTGAAATCATTGATAATTTTTTTCATTTTTATAACCCTTTTAGTTTCCGAGATTCTCTGTGATAATCCGAGTTCTTGTTTCCCCTTGAATGATATGGTTTAGAATGCCCTCCTTCAAGGTATTGGTGATTTTTGCAAATCTTATTCTATCATCTACTTTCAAAAATAAGAAGGAAGTCGGGAATGCTATGGCGAAGAAGTCACAAACACCCTTTGAAAAAGCAGAGAATCTTTTAGAACAGGGTAAACCCGAAGAAGCGTTGGAAATTTTAAGGAAAAATTGGGACAGCGAAAATGAATCTCCTAAAATGTTCAAGTTAGCTGGAGATGCAAAGGTATCCCAAGCATCATCTACTGAAAGTCAACTTGAAAAAAGTAAATTTTTACGTGATGCACTGAAACAGTACAAAAAATCATTGATGCTTGATCCTAAAAATAAAGATACAATACAATCAAAAAATATGCTTGAAAATACGATGATGGAGTTAGGGATTCGGGCAACGAGATTTCCGAAATTAGTTAGCGATCAAACACCTACATTTTGGGGATTAATTTTAATTCCAATTTTAATAATTGGACTAATTCTCGCGGCTAAAGCAATATTGGACACACAGAATCAATCAGATATATTTATTGAAGTAGATTTAAACGACCAATTATCTTCAACTCATGTTCAAAATTTTAGACTTCATGCAGAAAGTGGAGCATATGATGGCGTGAAGTTTCATAGGATTATTGATGAATTCATGATTCAAGGAGGAGATTTTGAAAACCAGGATGGGACTGGTGGTTATGCGTCTGCTTGGTATGGATATTGTAATGGTCAAGCATCTGGGGACTCAACATGTTCTGGACAAGGTGAAAAGGCTTGGACAGTTCCTGATGAAGCAAATAATGGATTAACCCACAAACCGGGAGCTTTAGCGATGGCGAAAACTAGTCAGCCAAATACGGGCGGAAGTCAATTTTATTTTGTTGATAAAGATAGTACTCCAAGTCATCTAGATGGAGTACATACAGTATTTGGTCAAGCAGTCTCTGGTAAGATTGATGGAACAATTGTTTCTGGAATAGATGCTATTGATCGTATTAGTACAGTTACAACGGCCTCAGATTCACCTGTTGATGAAATTCCAACGATTAAAAAAATAGATTTAGAGGGGGATTGTGATTCCACTCCAGATTCAGTATGTAAAGCATTTTTTTACATAGATTTTCTATAATCTAGAGAAGTCATCTTCATAGTAAATTGCTTGGTGCCTATACACAATGGGTTCCAATAAATCATCATCACTTTGTGAATTTAATTTAGAAAATGGGAAAAAAGGTTTATTTTACAATATTTCTTCAGTCGAAGAAAAAATAGACTGTAATATTGAAAAATTACCTTATACGGTTAGAGTTTTGCTTGAAGGAGCATTAAGAAATTGTGATGGTTTCTTAGTAACAAATGATGATGTAAAAACAATTGCAGAGTGGAAAGCAAATGGAGAAAGGACAGAAATTCCATTTATGCCTTCGAGAGTAATTCTCCAGGATTTTACAGGGGTACCTGCAGTAGTTGATATGGCTGCACTTAGAAATGCAATGGTAGAATTAAACGGAAATCCTGATCTAGTTAATCCGCAGGTTCCAGTAGATCTTGTAATTGATCATTCAGTACAGGTTGATTACTCCGGTGCGTTCTCAAATGCTAAGGAACTTAATTTAGACTTTGAATACCAACGTAATATGGAACGTTATAAATTTTTAAAATGGGGACAGAAAAATCTTAGTAAATTTCGTGCAATTCCACCAGGTAGAGGAATAGTACATCAAGTAAATTTAGAGTGGATTGCTACTGTAGCAAGAGAAGAAGAAAATATCTGGTTATCTGATACCTTGGTTGGTACTGATTCACATACTACCATGATTAACGGCTTAGGCGTACTTGGATGGGGTGTAGGAGGGATTGAAGCAGAAGCTGTAATGCTAGGTCAACCAATTTACATGTTATCGCCAGATGTTGTCGGAATGAAATTAATCGGGTCACTATCTCCAGGAGTTACGGCTACAGATATGACATTAAGAATCGTTGAATTACTTAGAAATCACGGAGTAGTCGGAAAATTTGTAGAATTTTACGGAAATGGAATGTCCGCTTTATCCCTTCCAGATAGAGCTACTATAGCAAATATGGCACCCGAATATGGTGCAACATGCGGATTTTTCCCAGTTGACGATGTAACCTTGGAATATATGAGATTGTCCGGAAGAGATCCAGAACATATTTCTAACGTCGAGTCGTATTGTAAAGCACAATCAATGTGGTATGACCCATCATTCCCAGAGCCCGAATATACTACCGTGTTAGAATTAGATTTATCTACTATTCAACCTGCTTTAGCGGGGCCCAAAAGACCTCAAGACAGGGTGGATCTTTCAGCGATGAAATCACATTTCAATGAAACACTTTCTTCACCAATTGGACACAGCGGTCACGGACTTTCTTTAGAGAATTTAGATGATAAAATTAGTGTCGATAATTTTGAATTAAAACATGGAGATGTTGTAATTGCAGCAATAACTTCCTGTACTAATACATCAAATCCTAGTGTAATGATTGCGGCTGGATTACTCGCTAAAAAGGCTAGAGAAAAAGGACTATCTGTCAAACCGTGGGTAAAAACATCACTTGCACCAGGAAGTAGAGTTGTTACAGAATATTATGAAAAAGCGGGATTAAGTAAGTATCTTTCAGAACTCGGCTTTAATGTTGTAGGATATGGTTGTACAACATGTATTGGTAATTCTGGGCCTTTAGATAAATCAATTGATGATGCAATAGTCGAGAAAGGATTAATTGTCGGGAGTGTACTATCAGGAAATAGAAATTTTGAGGGGAGGGTCCATCAAAATGTTAAAGCCAATTATCTAGCTAGTCCGCCTTTAGTTGTGGCTTACGCTCTTGCTGGGACTTTGAATATTGATTTACAAAATGAAGCACTAGGATTAGGAAAAAATGATGAAGAAATTTTCTTAAAAGATATTTGGCCATCTGATGAAGAATTAAAAGAAACAATATCTATTGCAATTACTCCTAAAATGTTTCAAGATAAATATTCTGATATTATGCAAGAACCGCGTTGGGATTCAATTCCAGCTGATGATAGTTCATTATACAACTGGGAAGATGAATCTACTTACATTAGATTACCTACATTTTTTGAAGGAATAAAACCAAAACCAGAAGTCCTGAAACCTATTGAAAAAGCAAGAGTATTGTTAAAATTAGGGGATTCGGTTACTACAGATCATATTTCACCTGCAGGAGCGTTTCCGTCAGATGGACCTGCTGGTCGTTATTTAGTTAGTAATGGTGTTGATTTTGCGGATTTTAATTCATTTGGTAGTCGTCGTGGAAATCATGAAGTGATGATGAGAGGCACTTTTGCAAATGTAAGAATTAGAAATCATTTGGCTCCGAATACAGAAGGAGGATATACTACATATTTACCCACTAATGAGGTCATGGATATTTATGATGCATCAATTAAATATCAATCCGAAAATATTCCATTAATTGTTATTGCTGGAAGTCAGTATGGTACAGGAAGTAGTAGAGACTGGGCCGCAAAAGGTACATTATTACTAGGTGTAAAAGCAGTAATTTCTACATCATTTGAAAGAATACATCGTTCTAATTTAGTTGGAATGGGAGTATTACCTCTTTGTTTTAAATCTGGAGAAGATGCAGAATCTTTAGGATTAGATGGTACAGAATATATTTCAATTCCAATTGATGAAGAGATTAAACCATTACAAATGATAGATGTAATCGCAACTAAAGAAGACGGAAATACAATAAATTTCCAAGCACAAGTAAGATTAGATACTCCAGTGGAAGTAGAATATTATATCAATGGCGGAATATTACACACTGTTTTGAGAAATCTAGCTAAATAATTAGTATGCTAAATATAAATAATGGATTAAAAATCCGTGTATATGCAGCCAGAGATATACGGACCTGTAAGATATGTATATCAAGAGACTGAAGAAGATATTGAAGTTATTATCGAAGGAGAATCAGTTTGGGTTAAGGAATTAGTATCCGATTTAAGTTTAGATGATAAAGGGTGGTTACAACCTCTAAATTCAGAAGATAATAGTGATTTAAACGAATCATTGATATTGGAAGGTGAAAATGTAGGTAGTATGGGCCCAACCCCAGACCCTTCTAAGATCCCAATTATATTACGACCAATTGGAAGTTTAGATATTGATTCAAAATTAGAAAATTATGGTGCAGCCGCACAAGAACCCCCAACAATTGAAGAGTTAGCCGAAGAATTCGATCAATTAGATGCTCCGGAACCAAAATCAGGACCATTAGTTTTAGATCCAATGTCAGAAGCTTGGCTAGCAGAATTATTCAAAATTTCTTTGAGTCGATTTGGGGTAACTACTTTACCTTTCGATACTATAGAAGCAGTAGCTTCTGAAAGAATGTCAGATATGGAAGGAATGGAATTGGAATTATGGTTAGAAAAACTGTATAGGATGGGTAAATTAATGAAAAAGACCGCCGGGAGTAAGATTTCTTTTGGTCCGATACCTTCGTGGATGAATTCTTAAATTTAGCATCTATTTTTATCATATTTCACCCACGTAGTGGGTGGAGTAATTGCAAAACACAAAACCAAAGGGATAATAACGATTTGCGAGTCGCCTGTATTAGTGATTAGACATGATTAGAGAGCAACATCTTGGAAGCAAACGTTTCAGAAGCATATCCTTAGTTTTGATAATGTTATTATCTAGCCTCGCAGCAATTGATTTTGCTGGAGCAGCTATTTCAAGGCAATATACGACTCATTACAACCCTACAGACATTGCAATTGCGGATTTTGATTGTGATGGTCATAAGGATCTTGCAATTGCAACGGATTATTCACATAGAATTACAGTTCTCTGGAATGATGGATTTGGAGATTTTACAGAAAGAACAGATGTTTGGGTATCTAATTCACCTCGAAGGAACGCAGATTGGACAGATATCGCATTTGCAGATAAAGTTGAAATTAAAAATAATGCAAATGGACCTGCAGATATCGTTATCTGGCAAGCTAATTTACCATTTAATCAACCTCCACAACCAGGTAATGTAACAATAATTAGTAATGATGGTTGTGACACTAGAACTTTTTCGATTGGTGAACGTTTCACTCATTTTTATGTTTGGGATGTTAAAGTTGGAGATTTTGAAGGAGATGGAAATGATGATATTGCAGTATTAGAATTAGCAACAGATTTAACTACTCAAAATTTGGTAATTTACCCAGGACCTAATCCTACAGTACCTTCATCGGAACTAACGTCTTTAGGCCAATCTACTACATTTTCATTTACCGAGTTTAACATCGGAAATAAGGGTGAAGATTTAGCAACATTGCCAAGTGGCCAAGTAAATCCGGCAGATTGTGAAGATAATGATATCTGGCTTTTAAGAAATTATGGAGTCGATTATACTACTGGTCAACTAACTAATCCCGGAACTGGAGATAATGTTACTGTAATTGAATTTGATTGTACTTTAGCCGGAGGTAGATTCCCGATAGATGCAACATCTCAAACAAGTGGTTCATCTACAAATAATCCTGTTGAAGTGAATTTAAATACGGAATATGGAAGTTTTGCAATTGAAGATATTGATGATGATGGATTTATTGATACTGTTGCCATGACAGATGAAAATTCAGAAAATATCACATTTGTATCGCGTTCGGGAACTGGTCCGTGGTCTGCAGTTCAAGAGGAGTATTTCGGCCCATATGTCGCCTTCTCGGTATCAATCTCAGAACTAAATAATGATGGGAAACCAGATTTTATTGTCCCAACATTATTGGAAGGTTTTGAATATACATCTTCTTCTGGACAACAAGGAACTCAATATTATTTTGATACGATTTCTAGTGTACAAGTAGTTCTCTCTAAAACTAACGGGTATAAAGCACCTTTATCCTATGATGTGGGAACAAGAGCGTCATTTGCAACTGTAGATCAATTTGTGGGTACATCAAACAGTGCACCAGATATCGTGGTGGGATACACCGATTATGCTTGGGGAAACCCATATTATTGGGCAGAAAGTAGAGGTTGGAATGGCCAATATGATCATATAACAATCATTGAAATGGATTACAAAGATTTAGCCCTAGAAGATATAGAAATTGGCCCTACCGATTATTATTATGGAATAGTTGGAGAAGGAACTAGAGACGTAAATTTAACATTAGTAAATGGAGGTATGGAAGAGTTAACTGGTACTTTCGATTTAGGATTGACTATTGATGAGATAGATCAAGCATCTAGTGCAAATTCGACAGTTTACTCTAATACGTTTGATGGCTCAGAGGAATCAATAGGATGTTCCGGAGGTTGTACTTGGACCACTCATGAATATTTGCCAGACGAAAATATACATTGGCATATTGAAGATCAGACCATTACAGGTTCTTCAGATGAAGGAGATGAAAATTATAATAATTCATTTCAGGCCAATTGGGAAGGTAATAATCCTACAGATTTCTATTGGGCAGGGACATATGTACAAAATAGTACAGGTACAATTTGGTCAGGTTATGAAAAAAATTGGGATGAAGCATTAATTTTGAACGATGTAGATTTGACTGGAGCAGATCGTGCTTGGTTAAGTTTAGATTTATTTGGCTCATATGATTATACCGGATTAGGTAATGCAGGTAATGGCTTCTTTGCAATGTATTGGGTTTATGACGATACTGGTTTTATTGAAATAAATACTGAAGATGGTGGATGGCAACCAATTTCATGCCCATTTTTAGCGATTATTGATGGTTATTGCCCTGCGGGAGTTGCTCAATGGGGTGGTTTTGATAATGATAGAGTATTAAATCAAATCGTTAATGGTGATGCAGAAAGATTCTCTCCGGGAACTGCAAGCGGAATTTACAGTGGAACTCATTATGGTTGGCAAGAATATACTGCACAAGGACTTGGACAATTTGATTTGTCAAATTGGGCGGGCGAAGTTGTAGATTTAAGATTTAGATTCCGAAGTGGTTTTCAAGGAAGTGTAGGATACGAAAATGAAACTTATTGGTCAGGCCTTGATGGTTTTGCTTTCGACAATATTGAAATTTCTAAGCAACAAACCTCATTTACAAACATCTATGATGATAATCAACCAGTTACAGTAAATAATCTTGAACCTGGTGACGAAATTGTAGAACAAGTACCATTCAATTTTGAGAATGATAAAACATACCGTATTAGTGCGCAAATCACGCCTGATGCTTCATGGACTAACGAACAAGAAATTAATAATGAATTGAAATATTTTGTAACAACACAGAATTTATTCGATCCAGCAGTTGTTAGTGTAGATTTCTTTGATGATGGTGGATTGTATGCTGAAGGAGAATTACCTATGAAAGCTACAGTTACAAATTATGGAAATACTGAGATGGATTTCAATGTTGAAGCATCGATATTATATGCTCTACCTACCCAATTAAACTGCGGTCCTGTTGCATCTAATGGTGATCAGGAAGCATGTAGTGAAACCTTTGAAAATCCACAAAAATTTGTACATATTGATGATGATAGCGATGGGCAAGGAGATATTGTTGACGATTCTGATATTCCAGATTCAAGGATAGGAAGTTCAGCCTTTTGGTTTGGTCATCCTGACATTTTAGAAACTAATCAAAAAGGATATGGAGACGATTGGAATGAAAATTTAAGTATTACGAATATTGATTTATCTAATCTTGGAGGTACTTATGCAGCCTTAAGTTTCGAATATTTTGCAGATACTCATTATTACATCAGCAATAATGGTTCATACTATAACTACGAAGATACTGTACAATTATTTGTAGAATGGTCTAAAGATGTTAATGGCGATGGTACAATTGGAGTAGACGAGCAATATGAAGGTATTATTTACGGACAATATAATGATTATAACAATGATAACTACTGTTCATCAGATGAAATAGAATATGTTGGTGATGTTGTAGACCCAAATAACGGTAGAGAATCTCAATTTATATTCAATTCTGCTGGCGAAGTTAAGTCAAGTTCTATTGACTTCACCCACATTTATTTACTGAACACTTCAAGGGTGATTGGCGGTTACTATTATACTGAATGTACTTCATTAGCAGGTTCTGAAGATGTTGATATTACATTCCATTTTGAATCAAATTCTGATGGATATAACGGTCAAAATAATGGTTATCTTGGCGTTGCAATTGATAATGTTTCTGTAAAACAATTTACGTTTGCCGTTGATACAACATATACTCAAACTGTGACTGGCATTGATGCCCAAGAAGAAGTTGAAGTTGATTTTGGAATGCATGATTTTGGTCCTGGTGTTTATCGTTTTGAAGTAACAACATCATTTGATAATCAAACAACTGGAACAAGTTGGTTTGGTGAAGAAGAAATTGTTGTAGAGAATAATAAAACAAGAGCTACATTTAATGTTGAAAGTGTAAACTTATTTATCAATCCACCAAATTATTTGAAGTGTGTAAATGATAATCAACATCAATGTCTCTATCCGATTGATGAAGTTGAAAATCATGAATTTAAAGCACAGGTAATTAATGGAGTATTAGCAGGAAATTATGTATTTAATCTCGAGGTAATAGAAACAGCAACAGGCAATATGGTATTCAATGAATCTACTACTAAAGTGTATGAACTTGAACCTGCAGAGGTAGAAGTTGTAGATTTCCCAATTTTTATTGACTGGGATAGTGGTAAAGAGTACAGAGTAGGTTTCAAAGCATATCTTGTAGGTGGAGGATTAAGTGGAAATGATCCTAATTTTACCGCCACATTTTCAGAACAAATTGATGTTTTAATCTTATCTGATTTCGTGGATGGCGATTATGAAACAAAAGTTAAGCAAAATTTAGCTGATCTTGGAATGAGCCATACCCAACTCAATATGGCAACAGACTGGGATACTTATCTTACAAATAATTGGCTTGGAACATCTGTTAAGGGAGCTAATGGGTTTGAGAAAATCTTAATGCCTATGCAAAATGATGCAACTGCCCAACAATTTGCAGAAGAAATCAGTACTGAAAAAATAACATTTGAAGGATTTATGAATGCAGGAGGTACAATTGAAATGCATCTAGGCCCCTACCAGTCATATTATCAATCTACTACTGGAGGAAGGTTACCTCTCGGAATTACGGTTTCAAATAGAGATATTACAGACGATTATGTTCAATATAAGGACTTAGTAATTGGTGAACAATTTCATCCATTACTTAATGGCGTAGATACTACAGTGATGCAAAATTGGAATCCTTATCAAGTTAATAATTTAAACAAATCTTATGTGACAAATGCAGTTTTAAATACTCAATCATTAGATGACCAAGATAAAACGGTCAGAGGTGCATTGACTACTGTACCTTTAGGAAATTGTAGAGATTCTTTAATTGGTGATGGAACGTTCCAGAACATTATTAGGCATAAAACTGAAAATAGATTGAATAGTCTATTGGGAACTTGTAATATTGGTGATGGTGGATTAATTGTTACTACTTTAGATGTTGAGAAAGAATCAGGAGATATGGATTCTTCTTTCCCTATTTTACCAAATATGTTGAAGTATATGGTTACTGAATATGCTGATTTTGGTTCTTTTGGAACAGAATTAGGCCTTGAAGTAGACGGTAGTGAACCATGTGGACGATTAAATATACAGGTTTGTCCAGATCAAGGATATGATTTTACAGAGATTTCACAAGACAGAGATTATGAAATTTATTACGTAAAGAGTAATCAAGAGATAGAGCTTTCATTCTTTTCTAATTTAGAAGGTTTAGATTCAAATTGGGTTGTTGAAGGTCCAACTGATTGGAATAATGTCAAAATTGATGATGCAAACACAAATCCACTTCTGACTAAGAGTATGGATTCAGTAAAAGCAACATTCTGTCAAGAAACAACCTCAATGGTCTTTGATTGTAATCAAGGAGCTACTTGGAATATTACATTGTATCTTTACAATGAACAAGGACACGGAAGATCACTATTCATTCAAGTTGTAACTGATGATGTTGGTGCAGATTCAGATGCACCTAATGCTGAATTTGAAATTGTATGGGGAGATGACAAAACAGACAGTAGTAAAGTAATTCCACATCCAGAAAACCCAACTAAACAATATGGTGGAGAGCCTAGAGATGTATATCAGATAATTTTACCTGATGATATAAATTCAGATTATACTTCAGATACAGGGGTATGGGTTTATTTTGATGCTAGCAACAGTCTAGACTTAGATTGGGTCGGAGATGGAAGTGGAATAAAATGGTATGAGTGGAGAGTAACTAATGATTATCCAATTAAATATACACAATTTAAGGATATTAAAATATTTGGAGACGTAGATGACGATAACGATCCAAATAAGGCAGCACCATATTTCGAATTCCAATTTACTCATGTAACAGCAGATAGAGATACAACATTTGAAGATTCATTAATTTGGTTTGATTTAGTTGTATATGATAATGCTATGAACCCGAGTGCTACAACGAGAATTTATTTCCAGGTTGTTTCACCTGATTTAATCGATGAACCACCAGTATGGGAATTTGAAAATACAATTTCTTGTGGTATTGATAAAAATGATCCATGTACATTAGATGATACAGAAAATTCCGATTATGAAGTCTCTTTTTCTGTTACTTTGACTTCTGGGGTAGAAGCGGGTGGAGTGACAATAGAAGCTTCCACAGTTGATCCTAGTTCACTAGAAACTGTTGATAAAGCAAATATGTTGTCTGATGGAACCTATATCGCAGCAGCTAATAAGAATCAAGGAGACATAGTAGATTTGAGTGTGAATATATCAAATTCTTATGGGGATGTTGGAACAAGTAATTCAATTACAATTTATCTTAGAATTATCGAAGGATCTAGTTATGATTTATCTGATAATTTTACAATTACTTTAACAAATAACATGGAATCATCAAGTTCAGATGATGAAAATCAAAACGATAATACCAATACGAATGCAGACACTGAATCGGGTGCTGCTGGAAATACAGTAATTTTAGTTGGAGGTGTAATCATATTTATCGTGATTGCTTTAATTTTAACATTATTATTCGTTAGAGGAAGAGGTGAATCTGAAATGAGTGATAGTTTTGGTGGAGATGTTGGTGAAATGGATGCTGTTGAAGCTTATGTACAACAGCTAGTAGCCCAAGGGTATCCAGAAGAAACTGCAAGAACCTATGCACAAGCGTATATTGCACAACAACAAACTACAACAGCCGGAGTAGCTAATGTTGGAGCAGGAGGAGTGGGAACTTCTAATGCAACTACTCCTTTACCTGTAGCTCAAACCTCAGCTCAAGCTACAAATCCAAAAATGGAAGCATACGTTCAACAATTAATCGCTCAAGGATATCCAGAGGCCCAAGCAAGAGCTTATGCAATGCAATTTGCTGATAGGTTTAAATGACACCTTTAATCGAATTTGACTGTAGGATGGGTGTATGATATGGATGAAACAGTAAATTACAAAGTTGCAGATTTATCTTTAAGTGATTTTGGTCGTAAAGAAATTGATATTGCAGAGCATGAAATGCCTGGATTAATGTCAGTTAGAGAGAAGTATAAATCGGAAAAACCTCTTACTGGTGTTCGAATTACAGGTTCGCTACATATGACTATTCAGACCGCAGTTTTAATTGAAACACTTGCAGATTTAGGTGCATCTGTTCGATGGGCTAGTTGTAATATATTTTCAACACAAGATCATGCAGCGGCTGCGATTGCAACCTCAGGAGTTCCTGTATTTGCTTGGAAGGGAATGAATTTAGAAGAGTATTGGGATTGTACTTTCAAAGCAATACATCATGGTTCAAATCTTGGACCTAATTTGATCGTAGATGATGGTGGAGACGCTACATTACTGATTCACAAAGGATATGAATTAGAGAATGGAAGTAATTGGGTAAATGAGCCCACGGATAATCAAGAAGAGCAGTGCATTAAAGATCTCTTAAAAAGAGTACATATTGAATTTCCTAATTACTGGACAAGTGTTGTTGAAGAATGTAAAGGTGTTTCTGAAGAAACTACTACAGGCGTTCATAGACTTTATCAATGGGTCAAATCAAATTCATTATTATTTCCAGCAATTAATGTGAATGACTCTGTTACAAAATCCAAATTTGATAATTTATACGGTTGTAGAGAATCATTAGTCGATGCTCTAAAAAGAGCGACTGATGTAATGATTGCTGGTAAAACTGCTGTAGTATGTGGTTAT
Source organism: Methanobacteriota archaeon (assembly GCA_002696315.1). Taxonomy (GTDB): domain Archaea; phylum Thermoplasmatota; class Poseidoniia; order Poseidoniales; family Poseidoniaceae; genus MGIIa-I. Next base: position 123,590 of record NZRR01000017.1, read on the forward strand.
GGAGATGTGGGCAAGGGCTCTGCTCAAGCATTGAAACTAATGGGTGCAAAAGTTATCGTTACAGAAGTAGATCCAATATGTGCTTTACAAGCTGCTATGGAGGGATTCAGCGTTTTAACCGTTGAAGATACTCTTGGTAGTGCTGATATATATGTCACTGCTACAGGGAATAGAGATATTATTACTACAGAACATATGAGTAAAATGAAAGATCAGGCTATTGTATGTAATATTGGGCATTTTGATAATGAAATTCAAGTTGATGCATTAGAAAGTATGACCGATGTAGAGAAGACAAATATCAAACCTCAAGTAGATAAATTCACATTTTCTTCTGGAAATAGTATATTTTTACTAGCATCAGGACGTCTAGTGAATCTTGGTTGTGCAACAGGCCATCCTAGTTTTGTTATGTCTAATAGTTTCACAAATCAAACACTAGCACAAATAGATCTATGGAAGAATAAGGATACTTATGAGAATAAGGTGTATATTCTACCAAAATATTTAGATGAAGAAGTTGCTCGTTTACATCTTGAAAAGATTGGATGTAAATTGACAGTAATGTCAGATGAACAAGCAGATTATATCAATGTAAATGTAGAAGGACCATACAAACCTGAACATTACAGATATTAATCGGTTCATTCTTCTTCATAGGAAGGTAAAGATATTTCATCAAAATTCGGGACTGTTGGTCTCCATTGTCTACTAATATTCTCACCTGCTTCTACTATCGAGTTTAATCGTTGTCTAAATGCAGTTGGCCTATTTGTCAAAAGGAACTTATATAATTTTGAATTTCTAATATCTTCAGTAATTACAATTCTACCCGATGTAGTTTCTATATCCATTGCTCTAATAATATTAAATGCTGGTCGATTTTGAATCATTGCAAGTCTTTTTGCAAATCTCATCCCTCCTAAAGTAATAATTAGCATCATTAGAACTAAAAATAATAAATTTCCGAATCCCCCACTATTAGGAGAGAACATTACAACAATAAGTAGTATTGGAGCCACCAACAATAAATAAATCAATGTCTCGTTTGCGGGACCCCTATGCATTCTTTCACGAATTATTTTCCATCCTGGATCACGTAAATTCCAAGGTCTAAAATAGTCAGTTTGTCCTTCATCAATTGCTACTTTTTTGACTAATTGGTGTAATCTTGCTAATCTTTTTTGTTGTTCAAAGTTAAGTTGTTTCATTCCGGGTTCCCAAACCCTTTGTAACTCATCGAGAGATTGATGATATAAACCTAAATCAGCTAATAATGCTACAGTTTCAATTACAGCTTGTGAATCTGAAGGATCTATTTTTCTTCTTTCATGCCACCATTCTAATGCTTTATCATACATTCCCAATTCATCTGATAATATTCTCCCGCCGCGAATCCAAGCCTCCTCATGATTTGGCTGTAATTTGATTACTTTCTTACAGGCATTTAAACATCTACTCGCGTTAATTAATGTTGGTCTTTCCTTTTTTGGAATGAGTAATGTAGAAATCATCCACCATGCATCGGAGTGTTCAGGATCAATTTCTACAGCTTTTTCAGCAAATTCCAAAGCTTGTTCAAAATTACCACTATTTTCAGCATCAATTGCATCTAAATAATATTCGTCGCTAGAGTTTTTAGAAATTTTAATCACACCTTATCTGTTTCGATTTTTAAAAATATCATCTAATTCTCGATTTTTGAAATGGGTTCTAGATTTTCCACGAAGTCTTTTTGGTGACCTAAACTTTGCTTCTTTGGGATTAGATTTTTTATTATTGTCAAATTTACGATCTTCTCTTCTTGGTCTTTCAGATCTGCTATCGTCTCTACCTCTTCTTGGTCTTTCGGATCTATTGTCTCCTCTACCCCATTTCGATCTTTCAGATCTGCTATCGTCTCTACCTCTTCTTGGTCTTTCGGATCTATTTCCTCCTCTACCCCATTTCGGTCTTTCAGATCTGTTATCGTCTCTACCTCTTCTTGGTCTTTCGGATCTATTTCTATCTCCCCATTTCTTATTTCTTTCAACCCTAATATTACTGTCTCTTGGGGTTGAACATTTATTGCACCTTTCTCTCCATGAAAAATTATCGTTTTTGCACTTTGGACAAATCCAATCATTATCATTGAAGATTTTTTTGATATTTTTTCCACTATTCCTTGAAAAGTTTGATTTTCTGTCATCTCTACGTGGTTTACTATTTTTGAAACTTTTTTTATTTGTAATAATAGCATTTTCTCCTAGAACATCTACAATATCTAATCCCTTTGTAATCGGATAAACATGAACCCAAGGTTCGTGAATAGATCCTAATACTGTATCTACTTTCCCTAAGCGTATCCCGTTTTCAGTTTCAATACTTGAACCGAGTGCTGGAGAGGAACCAGTAAAAGAAATTAATAGTCCTCCTTCATGACTTGGACGCACAACATTTCCCCGAAACATATGTGCCACCTTTAGTTCTAATCTTGCCTTTTTCTAGAAGCAAACAATGCAACTGCAATTCCAGCCAAAGTAATCGCAATACCTGGTGCAGGCATACTTTCTTCTCCAGCAGGTTCAGTTATTACAGTAGGATCTACCGTTGGACCCGTGTCTTCTGCCCAGTAAAGATTTGGAACTATTTTCTCAATTGTTGTACATAATTCTGAAGAATCACATGCTTCAATAATTATTGTATAATCTCCAGCCTGATATTGATAAAAAGGAATGCCTGATGAAGTCCATGTGGCACCATTTACCTCTATTGTACCTGCTGCACCACCATTCATTGTAATTGAAAGGGTAACTGTTTCACCATCTGGATCACTAACCTGACCAGATAAAACATAGGTATCTACAATGTCATCATTATCCTCATCTAACCACTCATAATCTGTTATTTGAACAATAGGAGGGTTATTTGGAACTTCTAGACCTAAGTCCAAATCATAAGATTTTGATAGAATATTATCTCCACTAAATGTTGCTCTAACCATGACTGTGCCAGGCTTTAATGAGCTATCTGAATTAATCATAACTGTTTGTATAGAGGTATCTGTTTCCATTTCTGAACTACTTCCAAAAAGTTCACTATTTTGAACAAATGATAGAGTGAATTTAATTCCTTCATCTGATGATTGCACATTAAATTCTGATGAACCATCATTTACTTCAGTCTCAGTTGTACTAATTGAAATATCAGCTAGATTGAAAAATCTTTGCTCGGACATTTGTCCACTTCCATCGTATAGTTCACACATTATTGTACTTATTGAGGAATCATCCAACATTAAATTTCCATCTGAGTCGATTGAGATTGTTTGATCATCAGCAATATTTCTACAATTTATTTGTGCAGCACTGTAATCATCACTATACCAAGAAGAAATTTGTTCAGAAGTGAAAATAATTTGTTCGCCTTCGCTTGCTTTATTCACAAAAGGAATAATTGTACCATTTGCTGGTGCACCGCCAGTCCATTCTGGGGGATTATTATCCTCAGGCTCTGCAGTAGTAAAGTCAAAGAAATCATGTTGAGTTGCTGGCCATAGATCAAAATTGTAAGAGAATTCAGTTTCAAATTGGAAATTATTTCCTCCATTTACCATCTTTGAATTAGTTTCTTTATCAAAAATTGTTGTGCTTTGGCAATCTGAAGTATAAATAATGCCCTCATCATCTTCCCATTCTCCACCACAATTAAGGTTAGATTGAGTATCACCTAATCTGATTGGTTGAGGAGTCGTGGGCATTGTAATCTTTAGACTTGCAGAACTAATATTTGTTGAATTTACAGCTAAAGTAAATGAATTATAATCAATTTTATCAAATGTTGTAGTTCCATGAACCCAGAGGACAAAGTCCCTTTGACTCGAAACATCAACCCATTGACAATCACTATCTCCCTTACCATCACAACCATCCTCATATGTTGGGTCTTCTTCTTCAACAGAAGTTATTTCACAACCTTGAGGATCTCCGCCTTGTCCTAATACACAACCAATTTCCTGATCAGAAAGAAGTAATGTATCTCCAACCCAAGACATATTATTCCATTCTCCATCTTCCCTGTGTAATACATCATTTAATCCAAACCTTACAGTTGTCTTTTCTACACAAGAAGAACCTATATCTTCTAGAGCATCTCTTTCATCTGTAGAGTATTTTCCATCATTTCCTTGAGCGCTAGGAGTTAGTGGATTTGTAGCATCATTCCCAGGGATTTGAGACATTAATTCATCAATATCTTTCCTTACTTCTGCAGCTTCTGAACCATTAACCCATCCAATGCCCCATACATCTGCACTTTTCCAATCATCATTAATTGTTATATCAAAAAGTGCATGAGTATATACAAACATATCCTCAAAAGTTATTCCTTCACATTCAGCCACTAATTGATCTTCAGGTGATTGCCTTGCATCAGTATTTTCAACAAGGTTTTCATTACTTAGTTCAGTAGTGTTTTCATTTAATAATGAAACACTTGAAAGTACCATTATTCCTACTAAAATCAATGGCATCCAGCGATACAATGTCAATTTATTATTCATTGCCATGGCTTACGGACTTGACTGCCCTTTCATAATAGTCTTGGTCTAAATAGACAAAATTTGCCTTATGCGGCCAATTTATTAAATCTCCATATAAAAATTGAAGAAGGAATAAAAGTCCAGCATATTGTTGCAATAGTTAATTGCCACATTGGCAAATTTCGAGAAATATTTTCCAATTTTGCTTCCAATAATAATTGATAGAGTCCGTTTGGTGAAAACATATCTACCTTAGAACTAAATAATGCATACTGAGAATTGCTTGTATCTGTAGCATCTACACCTAAAATTGTTGCTAAAAGTGCTGTAATCAGTAACCAGATCATTGTAAATAATAACCATGTTCCAACACCCAAAGTCACTGCAGAACCTACATCTTTTGCAATGCTAGAAACTAGTAATTGAATGGATGCATACCATAATAAAACTAGTGAAGTAGCAAAAATGAATAAAATCGTTTCACTTATGGACGGAAAAGCGCTCATTTGTTTATAGATTAATAATATTGAAAATAATGAAATAATTATTGTAGGCAGTGCAACTGTTAGCCATACACCAAATAATTGAGAAAAACCAAGAATTGTTCTACTTGTAGGTTGACAAAATTCAATTGCTAATAAACCTGAATTTTTCTTACGACTAATACCATCAAATCCAATTAATACAACGCCTAATGTTGCAGAAAAAAGTACAAAGACACTTGTTAAAAATAAAACTTCAAATGGAGTATTGGCAGAAACATCTGCTGGCAATTGTGCATTTTGATCTGAAAACCCCCAACTTGCACCACCAATAAATAATAATAAAATCGGCATTAAAACCATCATTCTAACTGTAAAAAAATTATTTTTTATTTCCATCTTGGATAATTTGAATAATAATTTAAGTGTTTCAAAATTATTACTCATTTATTTCACTCCTTTTTTTCTCGAAGAGACATTCCGACCTTATCAACATCTAACCCTGTTACGGCAGATAAAATTTCTACAAGCTCTATTTTCTGTGATCTAAAATCAAATGGAATTGTTTTATTTAGCATAAAGCATTCTAAAATTTCTTGTTTAGTTTTAATATCCCATCCCTCATTTGGTGATTTGATTTTAATAGTAAAAGTGTCCCCATCTTCATATTGTTTGATTTTTAAATGTTCAAATTTATTTTTTGAAAATATTTCATTTAAATTTTTGATTTCGTTTGGAAATTTTAAAATTAAATCATTATGAATCCCATATTTACTTCGTATTTCCTCAAGATTTCCTTCTTCAATAATCTCCCCTTCATGCATTAAGATTACTGAATCTACCATTCGTTCTAATTCGGCAAGTTGGTGACTTGAAATTAGAATTGCTTTACCTTGGTTAGCTAAATTTCTCAAAACCCCCGCAAATGCTTCTCTAGCAACAGGATCTAATCCATTCATTGGCTCATCTAAGAGTAAAATATCGGGACTTCCAATCAATGCACATGCTAAAGATAAGCGTTGATGCATTCCTTGAGATAAGGAATCGAGAGAATCATGTGCTTTGATTCCTAAACCAACAAAATCTAAAAATTTCTCGATTTTATTATTTTTCATATTTCTTATTGTAAATAATCGCTCAATAACTTTGAATGGTGTTGATGAGCCATACCAATGAACATTTTCTGGCATCATACCAATCATTTTTTTTGTCCAATTCGGACGAATAATATTTTCTAATTCTTTCCCGTTGAATTTTATTTTTCCATCGTCAGGAATCAATAATCCCGCCAATAATTTCATCAAGGTTGTTTTTCCAGCGCCATTTGGCCCAACTAGCCCAATTATATTTCCCGAAATTAAATTTAATGAAATATTATTTATTCCTAATCCTTGAATTTTGTTAAACGGTTTGAAAATAGATGGAGATGGTATTTTATGGTGATATTTAATACCACTTAACTCAAGTAATGCCTCTGCCATTAAACGGGCTGATTCAACATTACATGAAAACCCCTCTTATTGTTATAATTCTTACAAGGCCTTTTCTCTTAGAATGATTACCAGTGGTTATTGTGATGTTAAGTTTAGTTGCATGGATAATTCCAATATTTTTTACTTCCATCCTATCATTTTTACTAATTACTGATAAGAAAAATAATTTTAAATCAAGATTTGATGAATTGAGAGAAGTCCTTGGCAAATCACTTTTTGATATTTTGTTAATTTCACATTTTTTATTATGGATTGTACCATTAAATGGGCTTTTGATTTTATTTGGTTTTATTTTACCACCTCAGGTAATAAATAAAAAACAAAGAGAGAGTTGGTCATTAAAATATAAACCTAGATCATTTTTTTTGGGAATTTGGTTAGTTTTGATTTTAATGTCGGCATCTATTCCTGTTTCTAATCCAGATACCCCAAATGAATGGGATGAACCAATAATTATTGATGACGAACGGGTTTCTTTTTGGCCTGCATCATCTCAAAATGTATGGTTATTAGATAGGAATTTAGATTCACCAGCGGTTGTAACTGTATTACACCAAAGAGTTCCAGCAACTTTTTGTCCATGGCTAGTAGATTATTCGACATCATTTATTGTTGAAACATTACATATTGATGAAGCTAGATTAGAAGAAACAGCAATTCGTTTAGGTTTGAATCCAGATGATTTCAGACTTGAAAAAATAAATTCTGAATCTCAACATAGATATAAAAATTCAGATCAAAGTATTGATGTTTCTTTAGTAGTAAGTAAAAGAAAAATTATCACGGATTTTCCTTTTGAAAATACAGTTGTCGGTGAACTAATTACAGCATATCAAGTTGATTGGGGTGGAGAGTTAAGAGTAATTACAATAACACAAATTGGCAATTCCAATAGTAATGATCCTTGGGCTGAAGAAATAATTCTAGAATGGTTGGATTCAAGAGTTGATTCTAATTAATATCTTATTACCAAAATATGAATCATATTTCAAAGTTTCATTATTTCCAATTTTAACTAAATCATTTTCTTTAGAAATTTCAGTACCAACTTTTAATCCTAAATGTGATATTTGTTCGGATTTTTCATCATTAAACATTATGGCACATACTTCACCACTTTGACCATTTTTTACTGAATTTAAAATTACTACATCTCTTTTTGGATTTAAATTATTTCTTACGAGATCAGTTTCGGCTGGAGGAATCGGGCTTCCGCTAGGATCTATTTCGGGATCTCCTAATAATTCTGATAATGCAAATTCTAGTTCATCATCCATTGCATGCTCCATCCTACAGGCCGCTTCATGGGCATCTCCTTTGAAGCCCATTACATCGATTAATAGACATTCTAAAAGACGATGTCTTCGTTTTATCTGTCTACCTATTTTTAAACCGCTATTTGTAAATTTAACTCCTTTATATTTCTCATAAGAAACTAAACCTTTCTCCGATAACTTTTGAATCATACCTGTTGCTGAAGCATCTTTAACTTTCAAACTATTAGCTAAATCCTTAGTTCTAACAGACTTTTCGTTATCAGTTTCCCAGAATTCATATAATTTTTGTAAATACATCTCTTCGGCTTCATTTACAAAATGTCCGCTGCCCATGATTTATCCCCCTTTCAAGAACATTATATTAGTCAAAACGACCTGCATTCATTACCTTGTTCCATGCAGAAATGAAATCTGAAACGAACTTGTCTTGGTTATCGTCTTGAGCGTAAACTTCAGCGATTGCTCTTAGTTGTGAATTACTACCAAATACAAGATCATACCTTGTTGCTGTACGTATTTTCTCACTGCTTGTTCGATCATGAGCATCATAGGAATTGCTTCCTGTTGGTGTCCACTTAACTCCCATGTCTAGTAGAGTATCGAACCATTCGTTAGAAAGGCTAGATCCGTCAGTGAACAACCCTCTTTCGTCAGATGATACACCTAAAGATCTCATTCCTCCAACGAGTACTGTCATTTCAGGAGCTGTCAATCCTAGAAGCTGTGCCTTGTCAAGCATCATTTCCTCAGGGCTTACTGCATAATTGGTCTTCAAATAGTTCCTAAATCCACAGGAAACAGGCTCCATCACTGAGAAAGAGGCCGCATCTGTTTGCTCTTCGGTTGCGTCTCCTCTTCCTGGTGTGAACGGAACTTCTTTTCCACACGCCATTTCAATTCCTACATTTCCTGCCAGTACAATTGTATCTGCGATACTAGCACTGTTTGAGTTAGCAATTTCCCCTAGAACTTTAAGAACTTTGGAAAGTTGTTCCGGTTTGTTCGCTTCCCAATCTTTTTGAGGCGCTAATCTAATTCTAGCACCGTTGGAACCTCCACGGAAGTCGGATCCTCTGAATGTAGATGCACTCGCCCATGCAGTTTCAACCATTTCTGAGATTGAAAGCCCACTTGCTTTGATAGCATCCTTTACTGCACCAACATCGTATGATGTGCTACCTTCAGGAACTGGATCTTGCCAGATAAAATCCTCTTCTGGTACATCTGGTCCTAGATAACGGGACTTTGGTCCCATATCTCTGTGCAGTAGCTTAAACCACGCCTTTGAAAAAGCATCTGCAAATGCCTCGGGATTTTCATGGAAATACTTTGAAATCTTACGATACTCCGGATCTCTAATCATTGCCATATCAGCCGTAGTCATCATTGTTGGTACTTTGATAGATGGGTCTTCTGGATCTGGAGCCATATCTTCCTCATCTTGGTTAGATGGTGTCCATTGATGGGCCCCAGCCGGGCTCTTCTCAAGTGTCCATGTTTCTTCATACTTGAATAACATATCAAAATAGCCATTATCCCATGCAATTGGATTTGCAGTCCAAGCACCTTCAATACCACTTGTGATTGTATCTCGACCAACTCCTGATTTGAAATCGCTTGTCCATCCAAAGCCTTGCTCCTCGATACTTCCGCCTTCTGGCTCTGGTCCTTTGTGATCTTCTGGGCCTGCACCGTGTGCTTTTCCGAATGTATGTCCTCCAGCAGTTAGAGCCACAGTTTCTTCGTCGTTCATTGCCATTCTGCTAAATGTTTCACGAATATCTTGCGCGCTTAATAGCGGATCTGGATTTGCGTTTGGCCCTTGCGGGTTGACGTAAATCAATCCCATTTGAACTGCAGCAAGAGGGTTTTCTAAGTCTTGGCGAGTATCTCCATAACGATCGTCTCCTAGCCACTCATCTTCGCTACCCCAGTAGATATCATCTTCTGGATGCCAGATATCAGGTCTTCCTCCACCGAATCCTAGTACAGGTCCCCCCATTGATTCTATGGCAATTTGACCTGTTAAAATTAATAAATCTGCCCAACTTATTCCGTTGCCATACTTCTTCTTAATTGGCCAAAGAAGTCTTCGAGCCTTATCGAGGTTTCCATTATCTGGCCAACTGTTTAGAGGTGCAAATCTTTGTGCTCCAGTTCCACCACCGCCTCGGCCATCACCAGTTCTGTAGGTTCCAGCTGCGTGCCATGTCATTCTTATGAAAAATGGTCCGTAGTGTCCATAATCTGCTGGCCACCAATCTTGGCTATCTGTCATTAATGCATGTAGGTCTGCTTTGAGCTGTTCGTAGTCAATCTTATTGAATGCATCTTTGTAAATAAAGTTTGAATCCATCGGATTTGATTTTCTGTCATGTTGATGTAGAATATTCAGATTTAGCTGATTTGGCCACCAGTCCATATTCTTCATTCCACTGTTACTTGTACTAATTGCACCGTGCATTACAGGGCATTTTGTTAAATCTTCATTACTAAAATCTTTCATTTTTTCCACCTGTCTTTAGTAATAATTTTTATTTAGGCGCACCTAAAGAACAAAAAATTCCTAACCGACAAAAGGAATTAAAAATCATTTATATTTAAATTTTATTTCAAAAGATATTTTCAAAAGGGATCGATTTGAATTACATGTCCAACATCTACTTTTTTAGAACCTTCTTCTCGTGCTTTTTCACCCGCTTGTCTTAGCATCCTACGTAAAAACCCTAATTGTCTAATATCTTCTAATTTTTTCATATTCTCATGTATCGCATGTAAATTATTTCCAAATAATGCTCCCTTTAATTTATATTCCAATTCCTCCGCATAATCAGAATATAATAATAATAATTCTTCCACACATTCATCACTAACTGGCATTCCTGCTAAACTTTTGCATAAACGTTTCATCGAAGATGAATCGTTTGAAATTCCAACATTTAATGAAATATTATCTTTTTTTTCTAATTCTTCCTCATTACTTTCAGAGTTATTTTCATCTGGAATTTGAAAATCAAATTCTTCCAAAACTCTATCTAAATGTCTAGGTTTAATGGTTCCCACTCTATTTTGTAATGCTGCTCTTGAAGAAAGTAATATTAACTGTTGAAGATATTTCTCTAATTCTTCATTAACACAAACAACAGCTGACGCTCCAACAGATTCAACATTCTTGATTTGATTCAAAATCAAACCTCTAGTACGACTAAAACCTAATCTTTCTCTACGGGGATCATCAAGAGTCTTTCTGGATGGATCTTTATCTAATGTTTCAAATTCAATTTCCTTCACGATATGTTTCAGCTTCTCAAGTAATAAATCTACTAACTTTTTTTTAACTTCACCTGAGATTCTCATATCTGTGAATTGACTGGCTACTATTCCGATACTAGATGTAGACCATGGCTTAGATGTCATTTCTTCACTCCCACTCATAAATCCAAGGAAAAGCCGCACCAGCAGTAATTGGTTCCATTCCTGAGTCAGTCATTAACCAAGTATCTTCTGTACCGATACTTCCCTCTTGGTATACAACTTTTGGTTCAATTGCGATAGTTCCTCCCACGGTCAAACTTCTATCAAAACCATTAGCTATTACAGGACTCTCATCTAATTCTAATCCAACCCCATGACCTAAAAATCTTGTTTGATTTGGTTTCATTCCCATTAAATTATCTTCATAGCCTAATTCAGATGCTAATTCAAAACCATCTACCCAAGCATCTGAGCATGTTTTTCTTTGATGAAGTGCATCTACTACAACTTCTTTAATGCCTTGCATATCTTCAAGCCTATTTTCCCATTCATTGGATAATTTTCCAACAACGAACATTCGTGTCATATCTACAATATAACCTCTATGGGCATGAAGTAAATCTACAAGTACTGGCTCTCCGCGTTTAATTTTACCAAAACCTGATCCCATTCCTGCACCAGGATAAGGACCTATTCCCCCGACTGCGGCATCAAAAAATGAAGGAATTCCCCCACTTCTACCTGCCACCACAACACCACGATTACATTGCATTGGAAATCTACGCATTGAAATTTCACCTCCAAATCCAGCCGCTCTACTAATTGCTTCTGCACTTGCAGTTAGTTCTAATTCTGTGACACCCTCACATCCTAAAGCACTAATTGATTCAAACATCTGTAACTGTACTTCTGCAGCAATTCTCATTTGTTCTATTTCCCACATAGATTTCTTTTCACGAATCATATGAACTAAATGATTACAATCATTTAATTCTCCCTCAAAACTAGAAAGTGAATTCTGAAATTTAGAAGCGAAAGAATGGGGAATACTAGATAATTGCATCGAAGGCATTTGCTTAATCCCATGAGATTTTAGAGTCTCGAAAAATTGAGAAAGTCTGGGAAACTTAACTACTTCATGAATTGCATTATCGCCTCCAGCCTCAAAAATTGCTCTCTTCAGACTTCTTCTAACGTATTGCACTGATTCGATTTCTTTACTCTCAGCAGAAATATACATTGCACCATCTTGTCTACCTCCACAAAAATAATATAAATCCACAGGATTATGTAAAAGAGCACCTTCTAAACCAGCATTATCTAATGCTTTTGCTAGCATTGATTGTCTAAATTCTAATTCTGAAACGGGAACTCTCCAATCCTCGCCTTCAGGCCCGCACAAGTCTGATTCGCTCCAGCCCATGACATACCCCAGAAGGAGTAATTGAAAAGGGTTTGATGTTTCTCACGTCAAATATGGGGAGTGATGTACGAGTAATCGTGCTAGGAATTTCACAAGATGGAGGATTTCCTCAGGCTGGTTGTAATCTAGATTGTTGTGAAATTGTAAAAAATAACCCCCAATTAACTAAGCATTCTGTTTCATTAGGGATTGTTGGCTCAGATGGGACGAAACACCTAATTGAAGCAACAAGAGATTTAGCTTGGCAATTGAATTTATTAAATTCGGTTAAATCGGATGAATTTTTATTAAGTTCTTTATGGATTACTCATGCTCATCATGGACATATTGATGGTTTGGGGTTGTTTGGAAAAGAAGTGATGAATTATGACAAATTAAATGTTAATTGTAGTGAAAGCTTGTCAAAATTGATTAAAAATACCCCAAATTGGAATTTACTAGTTGAATCAAAAAACATCATTGTCAATCCATTTATTGGTTCTAAAATTTATTCGCCCTCTCCAAATTGTGGATTCAAAATTAAACCTATTAAAATACCTCATAGAGCAGAATTATCGGATATGCATGCCTTTTTAATAATTGGACCTAATAAAAATTTATTGTTCCTTCCAGATCATGATACCTGGAAAAGTACACTAAAATTTGTAGAAAAGAATACCATAAGAGATTGGTTTTATTCTGAAAAAATAGATTTTGCCTTAATTGATGGAACTTTTTGGTCGTCAGATGAATTAATTGGTCGTAATCAAACAAATGTACCACATCCAACCGTTAGTGAAACTTTAAAATTAATTGGTAAAAAGAAAACTGGGGACCCAATCATAAAGTTTACACACCTAAATCATACAAATCCGCTTCATAACAATTCTAGTGATGAATTTTTAGAAGTAAAAAAAATGGGTTGGAATATTGCTGAAGAAGGTGAAATTTTCAAAATTTAATTATAATTTGATATTTCAAACATTTCACAAATTAATTCTACATTATCAACTGTAAATGCGATTTCTGCTGTTGATTCTTCCATATGCATAATATAAAATGAATTCAAATTAATCCCTGCATCAGCAATTTTTCTAGTAAATTCCGCTAAAGCACCTGGTCTGTGATCAAGGGTGTATAATAATAATTCATTTGTAGAATATGATGCTCCATAATCATCTAATGCTTTCATAGTTGCACTTTCATCGTCAACGACTAGTGCAACTGCTGGTCTTGCTTTACCTATTGCTGCAGCACCAAGGATATTTGCGCCACCTAATGCTATTGCTTCAGTAACTCCTGCAAGTTGTCCGGGCTGGTCACTTAATTCGATTTGAAATTCGATCATGTTATCGCGTTGGTAGTTGAGTATATTCCACTTCCGATTATTTCATCTTTAATCGAGGGCAGAAATTCTTTCCTCAGCAAGGTTACAATATTGACTATCAATGTCAATTCCAATATATTTCCTTTCTGAATTTATAGCGGCAATACATGTGGAGCCTGAACCCATGAATGGATCTAAAATGATATCTCCCTTAAATGAATATAATTCAATTAGTCTTCTTGGCAATTCAACCGGAAACGGAGCAGGATGTCCTATTCTTTTTGCTGAAACCGTTGGAAAGCGCCAAATTGATTTTGTAAATTCCATAAATTCTTTATTTTCAATTGTATCAATTCTGTTTTCTCTTTCTGATTTTGATCTAGGAAGTTTATAATCACCTTTACTGAAAACTAAAATATATTCGTGTATGTCTCTTAAACAGGGATTAGAAGCACTCTTGAATGAACCCCATGCACAACTAGATCCTGCTGATGCAGATTTATCCCAAATTATTTCACCTCGCATTAAAAAACCAATTTTTTCCATAATTTGATTTATATGGGATGAAAGTGGGATATACGGTTTACGCCCTAAATTAGCTACATTTACTACCGCTCTGCCTCCTGGAACTAATACTCTATATGTTTCCTCAAAAACTTCTTTTAATAATTTTAAATAATCATTTAAACTTAAATCTTCGTCGTATTCTTTACACGCGTTATATGGCGGAGAAGTTATCATCAAGTGTACACAATTATTTGGTAAAAAAGATAAATTTCTAGAGTCAGCACAAACAATCTTATTTTTTAATTCAGAAGGAAATTCTTTAATTTCTCCAACGTCTCTAAAACTTATTTGATTTTGATTAAGTTTAGAATTATAAAATTTACTTGAATCATGGCTTTCTCTACCAGAAATTCCAAAATCAGATGTGCTGGTAGAAACCCTACCTACACCTCTAGAATCTCCTGCCATAAGTTCACAGAATTTTGAAACAATATGAATTTTCGCCAAATTTTTTTATTTTTAGTCATGTTTTAATTATAATTATTATTTTCGGAGAATATAATTTTTAGCCGATTTAACTAATAAGCACAATTATTAGCAACGACTAATGGGGGCTATTCGCACCTTAGATGATGTATTTCTTGATGGTAAAACTGTACTACTAAGAATTGATGGAAATAGTCCTTTACATCCAATAAATAATTCTTTTCTAGATGATACTAGATTAAAAGCGGTAATTCCAACTATTAATAAATTAAGTAAAACAAAATTAATTATTTTGACACATCAATCAAGACCTGGAAAAAAAGATTTCACAAGTACATCAAGTCATGCTAGAGAATTTCAAAGGTTACTAGGTAGGACAGTGAAATATGTTGATGATATTTGTGGTGAAAAATCATTTTCCGCCATAGAAGAGATGAAAATTGGAGATATTTTAATGCTTAATAATGTCAGAATGGATGATGAAGAATTGGCATTTAAAACTAATGATTATGAATCCCAACTTGAAACTAAATTTGTCCAAAGGCTATCTAGTATTGCTGACGTTTTCGTTAATGACGCTTTTGCTTGTGCACACAGAAATTCTCCCTCTATTACTGGATTTACTTATGCATTACCATGTTTAGCGGGCTCACTAATGATGAATGAAATAAATTCATTAAGTTACGCTATGAATAATTCAAAAAAACCATGTATTGCAATATTAGGTGGAATCAAAATTGACGACTCTGTAAGAGTCGGAAAAAATATGTTGAAGAATAATATTGCAGATAAAATCATTGTAACTGGAGGAGTTGCAAATTTATTTTTAGATATTTCAGGTACAGATATCGGAGAAATAAATCGATCATTTCTTAAGAAAGAATTAGGATTAAAATGGGAAAATACCTGTAAAGATATTTACAATATACTACTACAATATCCCGAGAGAATAATATTGCCCGTTGATGTTGCATTAAATGTAAATGGTAGAAGAGTTGATCAGGTAATCTCAAAAATGGAAAATAAATTCCAAATTTTTGATTTAGGGATTCAATCAACATTAAAAGCATCATTTGAAATTAAAAATGCTGGAACTATAATTCTCAATGGACCTGCTGGTGTTTTTGAATTAGAGGAATTTAAATTCGGTACTATGGAAATAATTAATGCATGCTCTGAAAGTGAAGCTTTTGTTGTGGTTGGGGGTGGACATACAGCAACATTAATCAGTAATTTAGGGCTTGAAAATAAAATTAATCACCTGTCTACGGGTGGTGGAGCATGTTTAGAATTATTAGCTGGTGAAAAATTACCGGGTATAGAAAGTTTGGAAATTTCTGCAGAACGATTTGGGCTGACGATAAAAAAATTACAAAGAGAATTGCTGTAAATTTTTCCATGAATGAATAGAATTCAAAAAGGATGATTTTTCGGATGCAAATTATATGGCACTAGATATGGATACAAGACGCTCTTCTGAAGAACTAAGAGAAATGCTCAGGGAAGCCGAAGAAAGAAAGATTTTGTGGGAGAAACATTTCAGGAGTGAAAGTATGAATATTAAGAAAAATGCTGAAGCCTTGAGAAATTATACTGCATTAAGAGGGGTAATTAAAACGCTAAGATGGGCATTAAATTTAAGTGATTCAAATGGAATAAAAATTACACATCCATTGGATTAGACCAAAAAAAACTTATTTTAACGATGTTTGCGTAGTAATATGAATACTCTCAAAGTAGCCATATTTTGTGTGATGATTTGTATATTTTCACCAATTTCCTCTGCACAAATTATCGGTATTAATCCTAATTGTCCTGCTACGACACACGTAATCTCAGATCATACACCAGAACAAATTCACATTCAATTAACACAAAATCCATCTGAAATGTTGGTAATCTGGGCTACGCCTGGATTGACTAATTCAATTGTAGAATATGGTATTGGAAATAACCTAGATAATACAAGAGATGGTTATGAAATGTGTTATGAACATGATATGGTTTTTCATTTTGCAACAATGACTGACTTATTGCCAGGTACAGAATATACATACCGAGTTGGTGATGATCATGCTGCTGATTGGTCTGACACATACACATTTACTACTCAAGATTTTGAAAAGGATTATTTTGAATTCGTTGCTTTTGGTGACCATGGTATGTCTGATGAAGCACAAAATACCGCTAATTTAGTAAGAAGTTTTGATAATGCAGAATTAGTAATTCTTTCAGGTGATATTTCTTACGCAAATGGCGATCAAAGTATATGGGATGATCATGGTAATAAATATGAAACTACAATGTCAAAGATTCCTTGGATGATGACGCCAGGAAATCATGAAAATGAAACCGAAGATGGTTTTGGTTTTGATGCATATGAAACGAGATTTGAGACTCAAAGTAGTAGTGGAACTGATTTTTGGCACAGTTTTGATTATGGTGGGGTTCATTTTATTGGTATTTCGACCGAACACCCATACTATGAAGGAACCGATCAATTAGAATGGATAAAAGATGATTTGGCGGCTGCTAATGCAAATAGAGAGAATGTTCCCTGGATAGTCATCTATGGACATAAGCCGCTTTATACGTCCCATGGACATCCCACACATGATGATACAATGATAGAATTACGAACACTTCTTGAACCAATATTATTTGAAAATTCAGTAGATTTAGCAATTTGGGGGCACGACCATTTCTACGAAAGAAGTTGGCCTGTTGTTAATGAAAACATAACAACTAGAGGCCTAAATGATGAAGGTTTAATGTTTGTTTCTGGTTTTTCTCCAATACACATAGTTGCAGGTGTTGGAGGAAAAGACTCTTACGAATATGCTGAAGAACAGCCAGATTGGTCATTCCACAGGGAGATAACGCATGGAGTATTACATATTACTGTTAATCATACTACTGAAACAATGCATGTTGAATATGTTCGAACTGACAATACTATCGGTGATTCATTCTTATTAGTTAAAGAGAGCTCCAAAGATCTAATTATTACTGAAGAAGAAAAAGGTCTTCCTGCTCCAGGAATATTTCTAAATATTTTAGTGATTTCTTTTGCTTCAATAATTAAAAGGAAAAATGAGACTTTATCAGAATCGTATTAATAGTATCATTTCTTGCAAAGACCATGCAAAAAACATCTACAATAATTATTTTCTTTTTGTTTTTAGGGGCCGCTTTAGCAGGTTGTACTCAGGAAGAAATAAATCCAGGTTGTAATGATCCTAAAGCTACGAATTTTGGAGAACCTGCGCCAGAAGGTGCTAAAGTCGGTGATGACACATGTAATTATGATCCAATTCTAATTCCTAATTTTGAAGAAAACGAGATGAGTGAAACTAATTCAACTAATGATTCTGAAACTAATTCATCCAATGATTCTGAAGATGAGCTTACAACTAAAGAGTATTCTGTTGAAGAGGTTTTAGGATTAATTGGGGTAGATGGTTCACCTGAAGCGAGTTTGAATTTTGATGCAGTTTCTGAGGGGCATGACAAATTTGGAATGCAGGTTTTGATGACAGTTCCGATTGAATCTCTTGAATTGGAGATTACAGATGGTATGAGTGGTGATGTAGAAATTGTATCAATAAATATGTATGATAATATTAATCAAAATGCAAAAAATGATGTTGTTTTATCGGCTCAAATTGCTGGGATGACAATGGAAGTAAAAATGTTAGAAGCACAAGGCGCACATCCTGACATTCCCAATGCAGGAATAATAAATCGGGTAATGACTAATATGGAAACTTATCAACCAGAAGCAGAATGGTTGATTGATTATCAATGGGATTATTTTGAAGCATTAGAATCAATTGGAATGACAATTCAACCCATTCAAGAGTGTAATGGCCATGGATATGAGATGAGTGCTATGGGGGATTTAGGTCCACATTGTATGTGTGATAATGGTTATGATTGGGATGAAGGTGATATGATGACTTGTGTCACAAATGATAGAATTGAAGATAATCCAAATAATGAAGATGATCTTTCTTCAGATGATAATGAAGGACCTGGCCCTCCTGAACCATCTGCTACAGAGTTATCTAATACTGAATGGAGTTCTTCTGTTGATAATTTGACTGGTTTCCAATCATTTACTGGAATTGTTGAAATGGAAGATTCAGGGAGTTGGGACATTACCGTCTCAATAATCCCTTCTATTCCTGCAAAAGTAATTGGTTTGACTATGGAAAATGATACTGAATCATATGTGATTTCATTTATGTACGGAGATGAAATACAAATTAATCTTATTGATGAAGATTCGAATATTTGGAATAAGGGTACCTCTGATTTAACAATTAATATCGAAGAAAGTTTTGAAATAATGGTTGTAGAGCAAGAAGAAAGTAATGAAATAATACAAGGTTGTACTGATTCTAGTGCTAATAATTACAATCAAAATGCAGAAGAAGATGATGGATCTTGTACTTATGATTCGCCATCAAAACCTAAAATTTTAGCACTTCATGGAGGGGGAGATAGCTCACAAGGACTCCGATCTCAGGGAGGAATGCAAGATTTAATGAATGAATTAACAGAATTTGAATTTGTTTTTGTTGATACTCCCGAAGACAATGGTGTTTGGGTTAGAGACCCACCTGGAGGGAAAGGAGAAGGAACTAATGATCCAAATTGGGCAGATACATCAATAAATTTCCTAGACGATTATATTGAAGAAAATGGTCCATTTTATGGTCTGCTAGGATATTCTCAAGGAGCAGCAATGATTCCAATTTATTTGGCATATTCAGATAATTCCTTTGAAAAGGTTATGCATTTCAATGGATATTTGGAAACTGGACACCAAGGATTAATGGATACAATTAATCAAAATTCTCCTTTTTCTGAAGATGCTTTAATTTTTGAGGGAGAAGATGATACATGGTTTGGTTATGGTTCCGCGGAACTTGTAGAACACTACACTAATTCAATTCATTTGGTTGGTGATGCAGGACATCACCTTCCATATTCTAATGATAGAGCATTTGATGATGTAGTATCATTTTTTAGAGAAAGTTCCAATATAATCTCGGGATGTACAGATTCCTCGGCCATAAATTACGATAGTCAAGCAGAAGAAGATGATGGTAGTTGTGAATATAATGAAGATGAGGAAAAAACATCATTTGAAATTACTTCAATTAGATATGCAAATATTTCTGGTGATATTGAAGTCCCCATTAGTCAATTGAAATTACATATACTATCATCTAATTCTGATGGAAATCAACAAACAATACTAGGTACCTTTTCATTATTAGAATCTACGCAAAGTAATGAAATAATTCTTGGATGGTGGACTGATTCAAATCTGAATCAATGGGAAATAATTTGGATTTGTGATTACGATAAAAATCAAATAAGAACTACCTCATTAGTAAATTCAGAATGTAGGATTATAATGAGTAGTACGTGGATTAGCACTGACAATAGTACAAATATTGAAAATGATTTTGAACTGAAATTTTATGATGATTGGGCAGATGATTACACCAGTACTAACTCTATGCCAAGTTTTACTCTTGGTATTTCAATAATCTCATTAGTTGGTGCTTGTTTATTAATTCAAAGAAAGAATTTAGAATAGGTAAAAATCAAATCAAATGGACTAGAGCCTGTAATATGGACGAAGTCCCTGTACGCTACAAAAATTCTCATCTAATTGATGAGAATTGTAATCTACACCATGGTGATTTTTTATTACACAAGGATGGAAGTTGGTCAAAATCTAATGGTGATGAGGATGTTAAATTCAATCTGAATGGTTCAGACCGTGTGATTACTAGAAGTTTACAAAATTGGCATACCCACCTTGCTATGATTTTAAATCGTGGTACGGGTGAAGATCTTCCTCTAAAAAGATGGTTGGAAGAAATTATTTTCCCAACAGAAAAAAAACTTACATCTGAATTAGTTGAATTAGGAACCAAAGCATCCTGTGCAGAATTAATTGCTACTGGCACTACATTTGCGTGTGATATGTATTATTTCCCAAAAGAAATGGCGGCTGGTTTAATAGAATCTGGAATTCGAGGTATTGCTGGAGGAACCATAACAGATTTCCCAACTACTTCCTACCCGAATGGGCCAAAACAAGCTATAAATGATTTAGAGAATCTTCTTAAAGAAGGTACAGGAAATTCAAGAGTTGAATATGCTGTTGCCCCTCACGCAATCTATACTTGTAATAGAGAATCATTGATTAAAGCAGGTGAATTGTCAAGAAAATACGATTCTTATCTTTTAACCCATGTTTCTGAGACTAGAAATGAAGTTGCAAATTGTAAAAGAGAACATAATTACTACCCCGTTGAATACTTAGATTCTATAGGTTTCTTTGAATCAAATAAATCAGTACTAGCACATTGTGGTTGGTTAAAGAAAAATGAAATGAGAATCTTAGCAAATTATAATTCTAAAGCTGTTCATTGTCCTACCAGCAATATGAAATTAGGAATCGGAGGAACATTGTCATATCCCGCCATGATTGAAGCGGGAGTAGACGTGAGATTAGGGACTGATGGATCCGCTAGTAATAATTCAATTGATTTAAGACAAGAGGCCAAATTAGCAAGTATGGTTCAACGTCATGATCATTGGGATGCTTCAATATTAAATCCTGAAAAATTATGGAAATTATGTACTGAAGGTTCTAATGATTGGGTGACCTGGAATATTGATGATATTAGAATGAGACCTCACGGATTTGAGAAAAAAAGATTATTGGCAAATCTAGTATATTCTAATGCCGATTGTCTAGATGTATGGGTTGATGGAATAGAATTGAGACATGGAGGGATTACTATGTCATTAAACGTTGAAGAGATTTCTAATGATCTTGAAATAGCAGTAGAAGATTACTATCAAGATATATAATTAAGCAAGCCAAAATGATACTGCTAAAATTGCATATGTGCCCAATAACATAGCTCCTTCTAACCAATTTGACCTGCCATCTGAACAAATACTATTTGCGATTAAAACTGCAACAAATGTTGCTATAGTTTCAAATAATCCAAATTGCAGAGACATGTTTACATTTAATAACCACCCAAATAAAACTGTGATTGGTGCTATAAATACTGCAACTTGGGTAGAAGAACCTATGGCGATTCCAATGGACAAGTCCATTTTATTTTTTCCAGCAACGGTAACTGCTGTAAAGTGCTCTGCTGCATTTCCAAATAATGGAATTAATATTACTCCAATGAATAATGAGGGCCATCCTAATGCCTCAGCACTATGTTCGATACTACCAACTAAGAATTCCGCCATCACTGCCACTAATATTGTGGAGGTTACTAGTAAAATTATAGCATTTTTCATACTTAAAGCCGCTTCTTCATCTTCATGATGAGTCGAATTGACAAATAAATGTGAGTGTGTTTTTAATTGAAATAATAAAAATAAACCGTATAAACCCAATAATATTATTGATGCAATTCTTGATAAATCAACAAGTGTATCGATTGAATGATTGCCTGATTGAGCAAATGTTGCAGGAATAATTAATGCTAGCATTGCTAAGATCAATAAAGAACTATTAGTACTAACTGCACTTGAACTAAATGTTTGCTCTTTATGGTTAATTCCTCCCCATACAAATGCAAGACCTAAAACCAACAATAAATTACCAAGAATACTTCCAATTAAACTTGCTTGAACAACTGTGATTAAATTAGCTGCAGATTCTAAAGAGCCCGAATCGTTCGCATTTTTCGCCCCAATTAATAAGAATATTACAATTATTAATTCTGCAGCATTCCCAAAACTGGCATTCAAAAATGCACCCAATCCTTGGCCCACACGTAATGCGATTTCTTCTGTTGCTCTACCCATTAACCAAGCTAGAGGCATGATTGCAAATAGGGAAGAAATGAAAACTCCTGTATAATTATGACTAATAAATTCAAAATATATCGCTATTGGAATTGCCAGTAAACATATCAATATTTTGGATTGTCGTGGATCAATAAATTGTTTCCAACCATTTGCTGCAATTTTTAATTCAGCAGTTGACATTGTATATCCTCACTACTTTCTATTTACTCGGCGACGTCTTTTTGGTTTACTACTTTCTCCGAAGTCATCTTCATCATCCTGATCATCGTCATTATTGCTACTTCTACGAACTCTGCGTTTTGATGACTTCTTCCTTTCTCTACGTTTTGGTTTAGGTGCTGCCTCACCGAATAATTCATCATCATCCTCATCATCTAATGTTTTTACATCACTTCCAGATGAAGAATCTACAGGGTCTGTTTTACCTGTATCCATTATTGCATCCATATCTGGCTCTGCTGAAGTACCAATGAATTCTTTCATCCAATCTTCTCCTTCATCCTCTTCATCTGATGAAGGTGATCTTCCAGCGGTTGTTAATGTAAGTATTATCATTATAAAAGCGAAAATATTGAATGCTGCTAAAATATATGTAAACATGTATGGTGGAGACAGTGCTTCTAATTCAATAGGTTCTGGTTCTGGTTCTGGTTCTAATGATTCTGCAAATACACATTGTAATTCTCCCGTTTCAATTTGCTCACATCTGTCTACAAAAAAGTCTACTACTGCATCATCCCAATTTCCAGCTAAATCTACGGCTCTAACTTCTAGTCTATGTTCCCCGATTTCAAAGTTCTTAGCAGCATATGTGATAAAGAAAGACACTCCATTTTCCTCTGATTGATCATCTATCAATACGTCTAAATTTTGCCATGCTTCAGGTACTTCACTCTGCATTCCCAAGTTTCTTGTGAATCTGATCTGTATCGAGCCAATACCGACATCATCTATCGCTCCTCCACTAATCATCAAATTATCACCATAACGATAACTTGAGCCTGTACTTTCTGAACTTGGAGAATACAGTGTTAATGTTGGTGCTAAACCGTCTGCGGAATAATTATCCACTTGTGTAATTGCTGAATTTCCATATGCATCATAACCAGTTACTCTAATGCTTAAAGCTCCTGCTGGTACACTTTGTGTTAATGTAAATTGGTAAGTATATGTATTTGACATTGCGCCAGCGGGAGTCATTGCTAAAGACATTACAACATTTGCTCCCTGTGAATCAACAATAGTAATTTTTGGAAGATTACCCCCCGCTGCTTCTTCTAGAGTTGCTTGAATGGTGTATGTTCCTGCTTTCATGGAACTTCCTTGTAATCCAAGAATACCTATCGAAAGGTCGGGGCCAAGGGTATCTTCATCAACTAATCTCGCATTGTAGTTCTCTTCTAATTCAAATTGTAAATTTCCATCTACATCCATTGCAGCCACGGCATACCAAACTTCTCGATCTAATCCTGATTCAATTGGAATTGAAACGGTTTGAGCAGGTTCATCCTCTGAAGTAAAGGTTATTGGTCCATCGGCAAGTTCCCATTTATCCAATGTTAGAGATGATGACCCTTCTTCAAAACATTCTGAATCGGTGCATCGATAAATAAAGTATGTTTCTCCTGTTTCTTCGATAATTTGTTGAAAGTTCACTCTTACAGCTACATCACCAACTCTCCAAACATCTACTGAATTAAGTGGTGTTTTTCTCGGAGGGCTAATATCCTCTGCGATAGGACCTACACAGTTTTGAATAAATCTAAAATCTTCGTAAGTTCCAGTATCTTCATCAAATTCTCTATCTTCAAAATTTAAAAATTCTTCTAAATTGTATCTGGCTTTTGTAGTAACACAATAATATGAATCTAAAGTCCAATCTCCCTCTACTTGTACATCGTATTGACCGATTCCTGCTTCTACAGATCCAACGAGTGTTGGTGGATTTGAAGAATATGTTTCATTGGTAATTTCTGAATTAGATCTCCAAATATTGTAGATTTCTCCTTCTACTCCAATTTGATCTGTCCAAGTAACTCTGGTTAAGGCATTTCCAATATATTCAGCTGAAACATCTGTTGGTTCTGCAATCCAAGGATCAAATGTATTTTCAAAAACTGTAGCACAATTTGATTCATCTACAGTTAAATTTGTACGTCCATTTGCATCTTCAATAGTTACACAATAATAGTAGTAACCAAGTGTCCCTCTATTGATTTGATTTGGATAATATGTTACTCCCTCCATGCTAGATCCTAACATCATTACTCCCGGCTCATAAACATCTTCAATTGGTAATCTTGATCTCCAAATTGTATATATCTCGCCAACTTCTCCTGCTGAATCTGTCCAACTAATGTTAGTAATTCCATTTCCTAAAGAGGCTGATGGCTCAAATACTGCATCAACTCCTTCGGGAATAACAGGATTAGATGTGTCTTCTATTATTGGAATTGATAATGTATTACTATTTACCGTTCCATCAGGTAATTCAAATCTTAAATCCTCATAATCTAAACCTTGGCCTAAATGATTTGGTAAATAATAAGTTACCGAATAGTAAACTGAACGTTGGATATTTGGGGGGACATCAAGCGTAATTTGAGTATTTGATGCAGTAAGTGTTGTTACTAAATAACTTGAAGTTGTTGTAGAAAGGATAAAACCATTATCGCGATTTAGTGGAATCGAATGCCTCCAAACCCTAATATTTAATGCATCGGCTCCTGTTTCAGGTAATTCTCCTGCATTTAATTGGTTATAATTCACCCATGAAAGTGTTGTAGTTTCTGATTGAGCATTAAAAGTCGCAGATAATAATGAAGGTGTCCTAACTGGCTCTGTTGTTTCATTTACAGGGTTACATAAAACATTTTGTCCACAGTACAAATTTGTTGATTGTGTACCATCATTTTGTTCAGTAAGTATTGCATAATAATATTCTCCAGAGACTTCCGGTGCAATTTGTAATTCTACAGAATGGCCAGGGTGAAATGGAGATGAACCATTCTTGCACAAGAAATAATTTAGAGATTCACAAGCATCGGTTGTAAGCTCTGCAATTGGTGTCAATGATTGTAAATTTATTTGAGTGATTCTGGATGTATGTCTGTAAATATAGTAAACAGAGGTTGATAATTCTGCGAAAACTTCGTTTTCTGTTTGATCATCCAAACCATTACCATCTATGTTATACCAAGAAATTGTAGATCTTTCGTTTGTTGGATCATATGTAACTGAAATACCTATTGCGGGTAATTCTGTTTGATCATAATTATCGTCATCTGGAATTATCCCCCCATCATCGATTTCTGGTGCAGGATCATCTGCATCATTTGGATCTGTGAAGTTTACTACTTCTTCACCATCTGTATATCCATCATCATCTGTATCAGGGTTTAAAGCATCGGTAAAGTAGGTAGTAATTTCATCGCCGTCACTTAATCCATCACCATCTGTATCTAATAAATTAGGGTCTGTAAGATATTGAGCAACTTCTGCACCGTCTGGAAGACCATCCCCATCTGTATCAGGGTTTGTAGCATTTGTAAATGTAACAAATACTTCTTCTCCATCTTCTAAATTATCGCCATCAGTATCGGTGTTTTTTGGATCTGAGAGGTGTGTAATTACTTCATCACCGTCATTTAATCCATCGCCATCTGAATCAGAATTAAGTGGGTTTGTACCATTGTTTGGGTGTAACTCTTGCCAATCGAGTAATCCGTCACCATCAGTATCAGGATTTGTAGCATTGGTTCCCAGTTGATTTATCTCAAAATTATCGGGAATTTGATCTCCGTCAGTATCATTATTATTTGGATCTGTACCATGTATGTTTACTTCATCACCGTCATTTAATCCATCATCATCTGAATCCGGATCAGAAGGATCGGTACCATTAGCAATTTCATCACTATCTAGTAAACCGTCTCCATCCTCATCTGAACCATTCATTGGCTCAAATCCGCTACTAGCATATGCACCTTGAGCCCAAGTAGCAAGTAGCATTAAAACAACAATAAACAATGCTCGGAAGCGCGATGTCCCATCCATTCGTTTCCCTCTTAATTGACTGTGTCTTTGGTTTTGGTTAAGACTGTGACGCATAAAAACACTGGTATAGGCTATGTTTGCGCGAAATTCTGTAATTTTCCGAAGGTAACTACTCATCCACTGGAGAGGTGGACTTCGTATATGTTAAGGGTTCTTGTTTGTCGAGTTCTTTCAAATCTCCTATTGCAGCGAAGAACCTGCTAAAAAATGTATAAATTCCACCAATTAAACTAATAAAAATAATCAAAATCATAGGATTCCAGTCAATACCCAACCAATTTGGATCTTGAATCTCAAAAAATACCTGTAAAGAGGCGAGTAGTACCCCCATTAATGTAATAACAATCCTATCTGCTCTTCCAAATCCTCCATAATTTCTACCTAAACCTACACTTTGTGCTTGTGTACCCATATATGATCCAAGTAATGTTGTAAGTGCTGCCGCCCATCCCCAAATGGGGTTGATTATCCATGCAGAATTATGAGCAATTGCTAATATGAATGCAATATCTACAATTCTATCAATTGTATGGTCTAAATAATCACCATATCTACTAGTCTTTCCATATGTTCTTGCAATAGTCCCATCTAATCCATCAAAAACTCCTGTAAAGATAATTAGAAAAAAGCCTATNAACAAATAAATTGCNCCATTTGTATCTCTTCCTCCNGTAGCTAAAAAATAACAAGTTAAAAAAGCCAAAGGTAATGTAGACCATGTAATCAATGATGGTGATATATTTTCCATTTTTGAAATTANGGGTTCAATCAAAATTTCCCATCTACTTCGTAAACTCTCTAATGCCATAATTATGTCTCTAGNCAATCTAGTATCAAAATGATTTGCAAAAAAAACTCTAAGAATGTAATTCTGCAATCCAATCGATTTGTAGCATTCTTGTTTTTCGATCACCATTTAACCATTCATTTANTTCATTCCAAGTTTCAGAAATTTTNTTATTTGTNGTATCTACTTCAAGTGTACTAATNCCTTTATCAATTTCATTGATTATAANGCTTAATAGCTCACATTCNACATTTTCNGCTATCTTCTCTTCGCTCCATTTTCTTNGTCTCAATCTCTCTTCTAATANATCTGGCCTACAACGAAATAATATTANACAATCCACAGGTAAATTATGGGATAAATGNCCNTCAATAAACAAGTTATCTGAAGGGCTTTCCTTCCAATCAAGCTTNAGTGATTTATTCAGTTTTTCTAAGTCAATTTCAACAGTTTCTTCTATAGAACTCTCTAAAAGTATTGCATTACTTGCTTTTGCTAGATCTAAAACGCTAATTTTTTCTTGTTTTATATAATTGCAAAATGTTGTTTTTCCGCAACCAGGAATACCAGTAACTGCAATTCGCAAAGGCTGCACAAACCTGCGAAAAAGTGATAGGATATATGCTAATACACAATATCTACTAAACNCAAGACCTCATCTCACAGCATAAGATGTTCGGAATGAGCAACCCAGAACAAGTGATATCNCAATTTGAAAGGTANGCTCAAGAAGGAAGATTAGAAATTGCTGAAGTAATGTCTACAGAACTTGCCGAGCGACTATTAAATGAAAAGAAAAGAGATTTACAAAAACAAAAATTTTTAGTAAAAACATTAAGAAGTAATGCTTCGATATTGTTGAAGAGGAAGAAATTTAAATTATCTAAAAATGCTTCAAAAATGTTGAAAAAACAAAGAAAAATGCTAAATCAAATGGCTAAAAAAAATAAAAANNATGAGATGTTTGATNCAAACATNTCTANAATTGCGAATGATGGTATTGTATTAGCTTGCGCGGAAATAGGTTTGAATAAACTATCTGGTGCATTAAGCGCGCTAAATAAGGCTAACAAATTACGACCTCTAGATTCGGAAATTTGTATTTTAATGTTAGAAGCAAGATTATCTATTAAAGGGAAATTAAATGGTTCAAAGGCTTCTTGTAAAAAATTAATTTATGCATTAGAATCATGTGGACCTGTTATTTTACAAAATGGTAATTTCATTTTTAATCCCGAGGGATATGTGCCTAGAGATATTATCGAATTATTATCTAGATTGGAGATCTTATGTAATGCAAAAAATCTAGATATTAATTACAAGCAAAAAATTATTGACAATATGAATAATATTAACGCCCAAATTTCTGCAATTAATGAAGGGGAACAGGCTGCAAATGAAAGGCTGGCAAAAGCTATAAATTCGTTGAACCCTGTATCAGATTACTATTCTTACTGACTAAGTAACGAGGGATGGATTTGAACCAACGATCTCCGGGTTATGAGCCCGACGGGATATCCAGACTACCCCACCTCGTTATAATGTGCGAAAAATCCATTATACTTGAAGATACAAGTAAAATGCATATTTTCAGAACAAATAAACGGTGCCTTTTTGGACTAGTAGTTGGTACAAAGTTTCGAAAAAGATGTTAAACTCACGAAAATCTGTAACGGCAATAACAATATTACTACTTATTTCATCTGTAATTGGTGGATGTTTTGGAAACGAAGATGAGGAAGTATATTCTGGACCTATAGACATAGTACTAATCTTATCTGCAGATTCTGGAACGTTAGAAATTTCAAAAGGAAATGGGAATGAAACTATTGATCAACAAACAAACTCAGTTGAAATTGAATTTGATTTAAGCAATACTACATCAGGTAGTGGAGAAATCACTGGCTTCACAATAGATCCAGGTGATGGATCGGACATGATTTATTCAAATGGAAGCGAAAGTGGGGTCTTTACTCATGAATATTTAGTACATGGTGTCTTTGAAGCAATTATTACCGCAATAGATTCGGAAGAAAATGAAAGAACTGTTACAGAAGAAATTAGAATAGATTACATCCAAGAACATAATAATCAAAATACAAATAATCCTGATGTAGTATGGATTGACTATATTGGTCCATCTAAAGATATTCCAATGTGGATTAATGTCAGTAGTACTATTGCAAATCCTCAGGATTTCGAATTTGGACCAATCGGTTCCAACGAACCCGTCACAGTAACATGGACACTGTATGATGGGCAAGACAACAAAATAAATGAAACTACAGAAGAATTAGCAGGAGGTGACTCTATGGATGTTCAATCTACTGTAAGTATGCCAATAACTATTGATTGGAGGGTAGAAATAACACTAA
>NZRR01000018.1 GCA_002696315.1 Methanobacteriota archaeon
GGAATAGGTGCACAAATTAATAATGCACAAGGACATGCAGTAACCCATAATAATAATATTATTTTAATCCTATTCCCATCTCCAATTATGGATTCTGGAATCATTAATGCTACAAACATTGATCCAAAAAGTACTAGTGGAACCCAAATATTAGTGAATAATTCTAAGATTGAATGTAAACGGGTCGGGGATTCTTGATATTTCTTGGTAGTTTCAATTAATTCGCTTAATCGAGTGCTTGCTCCTGTTGCAGTTGTTTCTACGACTATGGGTCCTCGAGTGAGAATTAACCCTGCTTCAATAAAATCTCCTTTATTCAAGCTTATTGGCAATGCTTCTCCCGTAAGTGCGGATTTGTCAACTAAACCCTCGCCTGAAATTATATTGCCATCTACTGGAATTATTTCACCAGTTCTGATTTCTATATTATCTCCAATATCTAATAGCCCTACTGGTACCATTTCCGAAGTATTTCTCGTATTTAGTGGATTATCAGAATCAAAAGTAAGTTTGAATGTTTTAATCTTAATTATTTTTGAAACATCTTTAGATTTTTTGACCACTCTTGCATCATTTGGAATTCTATTTAATCCTCCTTGCATAGATTCCCTTGCTTTTTTGATTGCAGATGTTTCTAAATTATTAGCTAATGCAATTAAAACAATAATTAGCAAAGCTTCAAACCATGCAAGTAAGAACATTGCCCCCAAAATAGCCATCGAAATTAAGGTTTCAAAACTTAATTGCAATCTTTTGACACTTTCAATGGCTTTTTTTCTAAGTTGGTTAGAACTAATTATTATCACAGGTAATGCAATCAAATATTGTAGTTGATATTCTAGTGAATTAATATTTCCATTTTTCTCAACCAAAAATTGGATAAAAAATACGATTGGTAAAAAGATTAAACCAATTATTCCATCAAGCAGTTGTTTTTGATCAGGACGTAACCCCCATTCCCCTCCTTTTGGTTTCAATGAAGTTTTTTGTTCAAGGGCTTCATCAATTGCCTTTTGAAACTCTTTAGTTAGTTCACTATCTATTTTTGTAGGTAATCTGATGAATACTTTATCATCTTCAATTCTACTCTCGAGTACTCCTGGTTGTATATTTATTCGACTAATTAATTTATTTTGATTTAAATTTATTTTTGTAAGCGTGTTTTTTATTGAAATTCCTTCAAGTTCCCACCATTTTGCGTTGGGGGCATATCCTAAATCGCAAAGAATTTTATTAACTTTGGAGATTGTTTGTATTTCAAGATCTATTTCAAAATGTACAAGTGTTGTTGTAATTGATACTTCTGTTTTCTCAATGCCTTTTAAAGAATTAAGTGATTTAGAAATTTTCAATGCACAATCAGGACAATCTATTCCAAAAACTTCCCAACCAACATTCCAAATNCCNCCNACTGAAGAAGTCATACCTAAATCAANNTCTTTCAAATTTGAATTTTCAGAAGAAAATTTATTCTCGGTATTGTTTGAATTAGAACCCAAAATTAATTCTGAAATAGTGAAGTTTGAGGCTAAAAATAAGATTATAGATAGCGATAAAAATGTGTATACTGCCCAGGTAGGGTAGTCTAAAACNCTACTATTTTCTAAATTTTCAGTTTGTAGATATTCTAAATCATAAAATATAATCAGACGCCATAAAACGGCAAAAAATAGTAATTTATATGAAAATTTAGTTAATTTATCTAATAATTTTGAATAATCGTAATTCTTTTCTGTTTTATTTTCATTAATTAAAATTTCATCCTCTTCTAATTCGATATTCTTTTTTGTTTTACTTTTTTCAGGTTCAATTTTTGGTGTTAATTTTACATTTTCTTCATCTGGGAGAAATAAAAAATCATCGTCATCAACAGAGTCTGACACACAACCCGTAACTCACTTGCGTCATTAATAATTCTCTGCATTAGGAGGAACTATCTGAAAAAATTTTCCAATTAAAAAATTAATTTTACAATTGAGATTTCAAATAAAAATTATGGTGCCGAGGGCAGGATTCGAACCTGCGAACCGCTAGGGAGAGGATCTTGAATCCCCCGGAGTTGACCGCTTTCCTACCTCGGCAGTATTCATACTCGTGGTTTTATACATTTCAGCCTTGTTATTCAATGAATAATTCATAACCCGNCATGTTTTGTTAGGCTTGACAGGCATGACGAAAGACGAGACTTCAAAGATTTCAATTGATGCAAATTTAGCTAAACAAATTGAAGAAGAACTCCATGCAGTTTTGAGAAGACAGATTAATCGTAGTGGACCTGTCCCCTTACCAAGAAAAGATTTTTGGAAAAAAATTTCAGAGTTATGCAATTTTCTTGAAGTTGANGTAAATNGNTTAGGTAAAGCTGAAGGATGGAGTTTGCGTACTCAGGCTGCCGCAAAAAGACAGTCTAATATCCGTAGAGCATCTTCCGAATTAGCTAGGAAACGTTTAGTTTCAATGTTAGAGCACTCTACTACTAATTTATTTAATGCAAATCCATTTCCTGGTGATGGTTCGATGAACTCTCAAGGAATAGAATCAATGGATTGGGGTAAACATGATTCTAATGAAAGAGCTTTTTACTTACAGGTCGAGGAACTAATTAGAAAATTTAAAACCGAAATTGAATGGGAAAAAATACAATATGGGATATTAGGTAACCTTGATGATAATTCTCTTAAGGTTCCAGCAGGAACTACACAACTTGATGAATTTATAGATGAAGAAATTACTAAAAATGGACCTCCAGAACTATTTTTTATTGAATCAGAAACTGAAGAAATGATTATTGATGACTTTGAAGATGATGAAGAAAGAATTGCTAGTGCAGAAAATTTTGAAGATCAGTCAGATCCATCTTTTGAAGAGAGCATAGATGTTAACTATACAAACAACATTCTCAGAATTAGAATAATTAAAGAAGACGAAGAACCATTATTAGATTCGGAAGGTAAGGAATTTATCCTAACTAATGGAGATATCCATCAACTTGAAGAATCATTTGCAAAAATGTTAATTGATTTAGGTTATGCGGAATTAGCTGAACTCTAAACTACACTTCTCATTGCTAATTCGATACTAACTGAGTCAGGAATTGCAATTCTAGCTATTTGTCTTAATGCGACCTCATCTTTATTGGTAGCTAATTTAACTTCAAGAAGCCTCTTGTGAATGCGTATTTCCCAGTGGTCGTATGTTTCACATCCTTCGCCATCTGGTGATTTTCTACAAGGAACAACTAGTCTGCGAGTTGGTAATGGTATTGGCCCTCTCATTGCTACGCCTGCATTATCACAAATAGCTTTAATCGAAGAGCAAACCTCGTCAACATCTTTGTGTTTTTCGCTCGTTAATTTTATGACGGTGACACTGGCCATTTCCAACTCACCTTCATTTATCTAAATTATTTCTTTTGAATAGCGATACACATACCAGCAGCCACAGTCTTACCCATATCTCTGATAGCGAATCTACATAATTCAGGGAAATCGTCCTTAGTTTCAATAGCCATTGGTTTTGTTGGTTGGAACTTAACCGTTGCAGCATCTCCAGTCTTTAAGAAAGAAGGAGTGGAACCATCTTTTAGGTTCTTCATTAGTTCTACGAACTTAACCGCTACTTGACTTGTATGGCAGTGGAATACAGGAGTGTATCCAACAGAGATCGCTTTAGGTATGTCCATAATTTGGATATTACCAACAAATGTTTCATCATGTCTTACAAACACAGGTGCTTTATCTGCATATCCAGCAACATCTCCTCTTCTAATGTCTTGTACTGAAAGTCCACGACAGTTGAAACCAACATTATCTCCTGGTTCGGCTTTATCTACTATTGTGTGATGCATTTCAATTGATTTAACTTCAGCACTTTTACCACTTGGGTTGAATACAACAGTTTTACCAGAATTTAGGGTTCCAGTTTCAACTTTTCCTACTGGGACAGTTCCAATACCACCAATCTTGTATACATCTTGAATTGGTAATCTTAATGGTTTATCGATTGGTTTTGGAGGCATAGTTACAGCATCAATAGCTTCGAAAAGAGTTGGTCCAGAGTACCAAGGTGTATTTTCAGATTTGTTGAAAATATTATCTCCGTTTAATGAAGAACAAGGAATCATTGGAACATCTGCAGGATTAAACCCAGCTACTTTTAGTAAGTTACTAACTTCATCACATGCTTGTTTATACTTATCTTCTGACCAATCAACACCAGAAATATCCATTTTATTTACGTTTACAATTAATTGTGAAACACCCAATACACGTGCTAGGAAAGCATGCTCTTTTGTTTGCGCATTTACACCATCGTTAGCAGCACAAAGAAGTACCGCAGCATCAGCTTGACTTGCACCAGTAATCATATTCTTAACGAAATCTCTGTGACCCGGTGCATCTATGATAGTCCAGTAATAGTTTGGTGTGAAGAATTCTTTATGAGCAACATCAATTGTAATTCCTCTTTCTCTTTCTTCTTTTAATCCATCCATTACGTAAGCTAGACCAAAACCAGATTTCCCTTGTTCACTTGCAAGCTTTTCATTTTTTTCAATCACGTGTTGTTCAATGTGACCACTATCTAACAATAAACGTCCTACTGTTGTTGATTTTCCGTGGTCTACATGACCAATAAACACCATATTTAGGTGTGTTTTGCTTTTATCTTCCCATTGTGACGGCATCTTTTATCACTCCTTAGCAAGCAGTCCGACATTAAACCTATATATGAAAGAAACTATTGAATTTTTATTTAATATTCATCATTTGAAAGTTATGCGGATAGTGAATTTTTTAGCATTTGCTTCATTTTGCTCAGTATTAAATATCTCAACACTCCACGGACCAGAATAGAATTTCTTGACATGGTAAGAACCGGAAATTTGTTCATAGACACAAAAATCATTTTCTGTATCACATTCAAAGTTATTATGCCCTGTGCGTTGTTCAGGAGTATCAGCAGAAGTGTTTGCAACATCTTTTGGCTCCTTTGTATTATTGTAGACATAAATATCTAAATTTTGATCTGCAGTAATTTGTCCAGGTAAACTTCCACCATCTGGGTCTTTCTTTTCATAAGTTAGTTCAAAATCAATCCTCTTTACCTTATTGACTGACGGTGAATCTTCATAAATTGCGTCGTATTCAAATTCAAGAATATTGTCTGAACCAGATGCGTTTCTACCTATGGTTAAATCAGTCCATTCTCCTACATAGTTAATGTAGACTATAACTTCATCAGAATCTTGTAGTCCTCTGTCATCAGTTACTGTTAATTGAACTTCCCATTTTCCAGGGGACATATCTTTCCAAGTATAGATTTCCCCAGTTGCATCTACATCATTAGTTGCATCACCATCACCATCGGCATCAAAATTAACGTCTAAATCCCATTCGTATTTTGATAAGTAGTGATTTGGGTCATCATGCGTACTAGCGGAGCCATCTAAAGTTACATCAATAGTTGCATCAATTTCACGATCNTTATTTTCTTTTTCTTCACANATAAAATAAAGATAGAATTCTCTAGAGGAATCTGANGTTTCTTCNCCATCACAGTCATCTACNCCCATTCTTGATCCNGCATCAGCTTCNGGTCGAATNGAATCTTTTGGAATNACNTCAATTTCTACAGTTTTTGTTTGNGAAAATTGACCGTCTTCGACCGTTAGNGTAACNACNTAGNTNCCTTCAATATTGTATTCCCATGTAACTTCACTTCCTGATTCTTCTCTTTGAATACCATCAGAATCATCAAAATCCCATAGGAAAATAAGATTATCTCCATCTCTATCTATTGTTGCACTTGCATCAAATGTAATTGTTTCCTCGGCTTTAATTGCACCACTGGGGCTGACTTTTAATGAAATCTCAGGTGGCTGATTTGAAGCAAATGTTTCGGTACATCCAGAAAAAGCAATGCTACACATTGCAAAAATAATAAACAAAGAAACGGCTTTTTGCATATTCTATCACACCTCTCTAAACATACATTACACAATAAACCTACGATTATTTGTTTGAAAATTAATCCTTTAAAGTTGTATAGATTTAATCTCTAAGAATTCTTCTAAGCCTTGCAATCCTAATTCTCTTCCATTTCCTGACATTTTATATCCNCCNAATGGAGCACTAACATTGAAATGTCCACCATTTATACTAACTTGACCTGTCCTCATTTCNTTNGCAAAATTAATCGCTTTTTCTTGATCTGCAGACCAAACAGCNCCCGAAAGACCGTAGATTGAATCATTTGCTAATNCCAGAGCTTCTTCTTCAGATTCGTATGTTGCAATTACTAGAACAGGACCAAAAATTTCTTCTTTCCAAATNGTCATTTCAGGAGANACATCAGCGAANACAGTAGGTTTTACGAAAAATCCCGAATCTAAANTTTCAGGCATTCCCAAACCACCAGAAAGTAGTGTTGCACCTTCATTAATTCCACTTTCAATATAACTTGTCACNCTTTCTTGTTGTTTTAAACTGACCATTGGACCACATCTTGTATTTTCATCTAACGGGTCTCCAGCAGTATATCTTGCCAATCTATTTACTATTACTTCACACACTTCTTCTTTCATTTCTGAAGGAATGATTAATCTTGTCAATGCGGAGCATGTTTGTCCAGAGTTTTGATAACAACCACTAATNGCCATCTTTCCAACTAAAGTAGGGTCAGCATCTTTTAGTGCAACATTCGCACTTTTTCCTCCTAGTTCTAGTGTCACTCTTTTTACAGTAGGAGCGGCAGCTTGACTAACACGTATTCCTGCGTTTGTTGAGCCTGTGAATGAAACCATATCAATATCAGAATGCTCAGACAAATATTCTCCTATTTCTGAACCATGTCCACTAACTAAATTGAAAACACCTTTTGGAACCCCAATTTTATCCATTATCTCGGCTAATAAAAATGCATTTAATGGAGCTTCTTTACTTGGTTTAAGNATCATTGTACAACCTGCAGCTAATGCNGGAGCTACCTTTCCAATAATCTGGTGTAATGGAAAATTCCAAGGAGTAATAAATGCACAAACCCCTATAGGTTCTTTAACAATAATTGAATTTCTAACCTCTTCCTGCCATTGAAAATTTTCAAGAATTTTTGCATAAGATCTTGTAACAACTCTTGGTGTTCCAACCATTGCCATTCTACTATATCCTATGGGTGTTCCAACTTCTGCTGTAATAGTTTGTGCAAGTTCCTCTGTACTTTCTTTTATTTCATTTGATAATAGATTCAGTATGTTTATTCTTTCTTCAATACTACTTTTAGACCAGATAGGGAATGCTTTTTTTGCAGCACTAATAGCTAAATCAACATCAGAAGTGTTTCCCGCAGGAATTTTTCCGATAACTTGTTCGTTTGTAGGATTTGTAACCTCAATACTNGTAGAACTGTTTGGTTTGACCCATTTTCCATCGATATACAATTTTTCATATACCTGCATGTAGAGTGCGAATGTGCTTGATTATTTGAGTCTCACTAAATGNAAATTCAAATTAATTTTAGAAAATTTTCTGGAGGTCTTCCAATAATAGTATCATTTTCTGACAAAAGTAATGGTCTTTCAATTAATTTTGGATGTTGTGAAAATAATTCTATGAGATATTTTCTATCATCTAAAGCTTCTTTTTTTATTTTTAATTCTTTAAACAATTTTTCTTTTGTTCTTACGAGTAAAATAGGTGAGCCGGAAAAATTATTTACAATTTTTTCNAANTCTGATTTTGATAAATNTTCGTTNAGATACAATATAGTTTCAAATGAAATATTTCTTTCTTCCAATAATTTTTTTGCTTGTCTTGATTTTGAACATCGGGGATTATGGATAATTTTCAATCGCATATTCTCACATCAAAATGGTGCTGGTTGTAATATTTTTTGACCATTCATATAGGGCTGTAATACTTCTGGAATTTTTATTCTACCATCTTCTAATTGATTTTGTTCCATAATCGCAACTAGTGCTCTACTAGTAGCTACTGCTGTTGAATTCAAGGTATGGACTGTTGAATTTCCTTCTGGGGTCCTATATCTCATTTTTAATCGATTAGCTTGATAATCTGTACAATTTGAACAAGAAACAATTTCCTTAAATTCATTTGGTCCAGGTAACCATGCTTCTAAATCATATTTTTTGCTTGCAACTGTACCCATATCTCCAGTGCAAATATTTACAACACGGTAGTGAATGTTTAGTGAATTCCATAAATCGATACAATTCTCTAACATGTCTTCGTGATGTTCCCAAGACTTTTCTGGAAGACTAATGATAATTTGTTCAATTTTTGTAAATTGATGAACTCTCCAAATTCCTTTGTCTGACTGTCCATGTGCTCCTACTTCTCTACGGAAACAAGGAGAAACACCAACTAATTTGATAGGTAATAAACTTGGTTCAATAATTTCATCCATGAACATTGCAGTTAATGGGTGTTCACTTGTTGCAATCATGTAGTATCCATCTGGTTCTACTCCATACATTACAGTTTCAAAATCAGCTAAATCTGTAACTCCTTCGTATGCTTTACGATTCATCATTGTTGGAGGGTGCATTAAAGTAAAATTCTTTCTCGTCATGAAATCTACTGAATAGGATTGTAAAGCCATTTCTAATCTAGCTAAATCACCTTTAAGAAAATAAAATCGACTTCCAGTAATTTTTGCAGCCCGGGGTAATTCAGCCCAATTATTCATTTCTAAAAGTTCATTATGTGTCCTTGGTTCGAATGAGAAACTAGGTTTATTTCCATGTTCAGAATGTAGTGTATTCCCCTCTTCGTCATCTCCCTTAGGAACATCATCGTGTAACACATTTGGAATTGACATTCTAATTAAATCTCGACTTTCTTTCAATTCGTTGGCAAATTTATCTAATTCATCAATTTTTTTTCCTAAGCTTTTTACATTTGAAAGAAGTTTCTTCATTTCATCATTATTTCCCAATTTTTTAGCTTCTGATATTAATTTTGCCGTATCATTTCTTTCTTTTCTTGCTAAACTCTGTTCATATACAGCTTTTCTCCATTCTTCGTCTAATCTAATGACTTCATTGATGTTATCATGAGGTAAACCACGTTTATCATGATCAGCTTTAATGACATTTGCATTATCTCTGAAGTCGCTAATATCTAACATGCTCTAACTGTCCGAATCCGCCTTTTGGCTTCAAACCTACGCAAGATTATTTAATTAAAATGAAATATTGAATTCTAAAGCACTTATGCCGAGAAGGAGAATTGTAGAAGTTAGATATCCAAGGATTGCTCCGCTATTTAGTAGTGGTAATCCTGCTTGTGGTTTTCCAAGAGCTACATATCCCATAAGAATAAAATAACCGCATAAACCTCCTATCATTGTCATAATTCCAATCCAAAGTGTGGCATCTGCCCCAAGGAAGATAGTGCCTTCTGGTAACCATGAAATAGCTGAAATTACTAAAATCCCCGGAAATATTACATCCCCTAAACCCATAAACATTGCATCTTTAGATACTTTCTTCTTAACTTTCTTAGTAATTTTTTCATTCGAGGGGATTTCAATTTGTGAAGCCTCTTCAATATTTTTATCTAAAATATCTCTATCTCTCATCGAATCTTGCTCTTCAAGGAATGAATAATTTTTTTCTTGTGGGGCTACTAATAATATTGGTAATTTCAGATTAACCATTGTATCTGCTAGATCAAGCATATGTTTTGATTTGTAAACAGCCCATGCATCATAAATTGCTGCTACAACCATGAAAATGATTATCAGCCATGGAACAAAAGAAATTCCTAACATTGCAACAACTCCTGCACCAACTAAGATTCCAACAAGGTTTACTACATACCATTCAGGCCTAACATAAAGAATGATCATTAAGAGAACAGATAAACAAAAACCAATTAGAAAAGCCCATTCACTTACTAGTTGGAACTGATTTTCACTAATCTTTACGTGTTTCCATTCATTATTAGTTTGTAAAATTATTACAGAATCTACAGAATTAATTGAAGAATTTGATAATGCTAAATTTACATTTGAATCAAAATTAATTGACATATTAATTTGTTCAACTAAGTTACTTGCTCTGAACATTCTAAAATTACTAGAATCAACTACAAATAATTCGTCTTGCGCAAAATTATTAAAATTAGCTAATAATACTGATTTAATTGAACCATTGAAAAATCCATTACCTAAATTCATTTTTGTTTCTTTTTCTGGAACGGAAGCAGTATGATAATCAACATTCCACGCTGTTAGATTACCTGTATCGTCTCCAATTACCAATAATTTTTGTTCAATTTCAGAATTTTCCTGTTGCCATAACGAGGTTCCATATGTTGCAGTTGTAATTTTTGATTTATGTAATTCTTCATATGCAATAGTGAAATTTCGATTGTCAGTTGGTAAATCTAAAAGTGCGAATCTATTTTCAGTAACCCAAATTAATTGCTCGCTTTCTGTACTCCAAATTTTGACAACAGTCTCATTATTTATGAAGTCGGGAATAGTATAACTTTCATTTGATCCTATCTTTTTCAATTCATTGTTTGTATTAATGTACCAATCAGTATTATTTGAACTAAATCCCAAAGAGCAATCAATATTTTTATTTAATTTAGTTGCTACATCAAAATTTTCGTCAATTTTCATAAATTGTTCACCATCACAAACAATTATTCCATCTGAAAATTTTGAAAATGTCAATGCTTCTTTGTTTGATTGAAGGACAATTCCTTGATGTAACATATTTATTGGAGCGACTCCCGATTCGCTGTAAGCATCGGATAATGAATAAAATACATATCCTCCTGTATCACCAGTAGTTTGATTAATTAGTTTATCAAATACATAAAAACCATCGTTATGCTGATGAATAATTTCATAATCTGTTTCACTAGAATCAAATTTTAAGGGTTCAGGGGCTTCAGAAATGACTAGGTTGGTCAAAGGGATTGTGGCATAACATAATGCGATAAATAATATGCCTAGGATTCCATATTTTATTATCCAATCTTTTTTCTTTTTGGCCAAATAAATTATTGTAGCAGTAAAAACTAAAATCATTGTAAATTCAATTAATACATTTCTGACTTGACTAGCTCCTACCTCACCAAATGCTCGGAATTCAGGCTTATCATAAAATGGCTGAATTACAATTCCAATCAATATAGTAATAACGAACATTGCAGCCATTCCAAGCATTGATTGCCATTGTTCTTTCATTGCACCTAACATTTCTTTAATTTGAGAAGTGGGGCGTAATGATTCTCCCTCCATGAACCTGCTTTATCACTCTCCTCTATCAGTCTGTCTAAGTAATGATGTGTAACAGTCAGAAACCTCAATATCTAAACTGTACTGGAGGACTTGTTCGAGAATGGATTTTATTGAGTGGTTAGAATCATTACGAAATCAAGGTATGAAATTAGGATTAGATAATACGAGAGAAATATTACGTAGATTAGATAATCCTCAAAATGACTTCCCTTCAATTCATGTTGCTGGCAGTAATGGTAAAGGAACTATATGTTCGATATTGTCCAATACATTTACTTTAAATGGAATAAAAACGGGTTTTTTTTCATCACCTCATTTATGCAATATAGAAGAAAGAATGAGGATTAATGGGGTTCAAATTTCTAAGTCAGAATTTTTAGTAAATGTTGAGAAATTATATTCTGTTTGCGAAATTTACCCTAAGATAATACCAACATTTTATGAGGCAACTTTTCTTATTGCAATGATCTATTTTTCATCATCAAAGATTGAACGTGCAATAATTGAGACTGGTTTAGGGGGTAGGCTAGATTCTACAATTTTGGTAAATGCTGATTGTTGTATATTGACACAAATTTCTCTAGAACATACTAAAATTCTTGGTAACACGCTATCAGAAATAGCGTTTGAAAAATCAGCGATTGCCAGAGAAGGAATGCCTTTGATTTCAGTATGGAATGATGATGAAAATGTTCGTAAAATAATTTCAGAATCCGTTAGCTCCCCCAAATTAATGGAATGGTATAAACCATTAGCAAAACAAAAAATGAAGGATGAAGCTGTAGCTTTAGCTAATTTGGCTATTACAAAGATGGGTTTTGATTTCAAATGCGATGATTCTGCAAAACTAACAATTTGGCCAGGAAGAATGCAAAGAATCAGCCATTCAAAGGAGTTAGAAATTTTATTAGATTGTGCTCATAACCCTAGTGGGATTTCTAGATCGTTCGAGGAAATATCTTCTAATTATGGTAATATAAAGAATATAATCCTAGGTTGTACAGAACAAACTAATTTTGAAGGATTTTTAGAGCCTGTCATTGAATATATTAATTCAAATCAGATTGAAAATTTAATTTTGACAGAGCCTCAAGGTGGTAGAACAGAATCAGTAAGTGTGAAGAATCTATTCGAAATTTTTTCATCAAAATTAATTGTGACAAAAATACATTTAGAGTCTTCACCTAGAGATGCAATTAAGAAGGGAAAATCATTGACGAATAATGCTACTTTACTCTGCATTGGCAGTCTTTATCTTATTGGAAATTTACTATCAATTTTAGAACTAGATAGTGGAGATTCTATGTCAATTTTATTAAATTAATTTTTTATTTATCTCCGAAAGTAAAAATTAGGCAGTTTATCAGGGAGTGTTGGTGAGCAACAATGAAATGGGATTTACGATTTTTGGAATTGGCCAAACATATTTCTGATTGGAGTAAAGATCCTTCAACTAAAGTTGGTTGTATTATTGTGGGGGAAGATAGAGAAATACGTTCAACAGGTTTCAATGGGTTTCCAAGAGGAATAGAAGATACGGAAGAAAGATTGAATGTTAGAGAACAAAAATACCCTTTAATTTGTCATGCCGAGGAAAATGCAATTATGCATGCAGCTAGAATCGGTGTTTCATTAAAAGGATGTACAGCATATGTTACTTGGCCACCATGTAATCGCTGTTCTAGATCTTTAATCCAAGCGGGAATAAAGAAAATAGTGATTCCCAGTGATGTTGAAATTCCAGAAAGATGGAATGATGAATTTGATTTATCTAAATCAATGCTCAATGAAGCAGGAATTGAATTAAAAATAATTTAACATCAAAGTTTCGAAAAAACATCAGATTATGTTAAGATATGTTACTTCTTGAGTAGGTTGAGTCGAATGTCTAAAAATGCCAAATTAAGTTTGCGGAAAAGAGCATCAAAGAAATGGGAATCTATTAGAGAACACCATTTGACAATTATGACCACAGTCTTTGTGATTTCTTTAGGAATGATGTTATTTACGCTCGTTTTCATTATTAGTGGAACGTATAGTGAATGGGGTCCTGAACAGAATGCCTTAGCATGGATAACTGGAATTGTAGGCGTCATTGTCGCAGTCTTTTTATGGCCTGAATTCTTTTATCTTAGGGGAAGATATAATTTTCTTAGGGAGTATATGAAAATTTCATCTCCTTCAGAGTTAAGAAAAGAAATGGCTGAAGCACAAGAAGCTGGAAAGATTTTAGGAGATCGTTATTTAGATAAATTAAGAGAATTTCTTTTAGAAAAAGGAATCAAAATGAAGCGCAGATGAAAGTGAGGGATTTACTTGAAGGCGTGGCCATTATTAAAGGAATTAATTCTTGCAACTAGTATAATTTTACTACTTTTGTTAGCAATGTATTCTTCAACAGGCAATTCACCTCCAGTTGTTGTAGTAGAATCTGATTCAATGATGCATGACCCTGAAGGACAACTTGGAGCAATTGATGCGGGAGATCTGATTGTAGTTCATGCACCTAATAGTCGAAAAATTGTAACATATGCGGAAGCGTTAGATGTTGAGCAGGATTCAAAAATTTATCATAGTCATGGTTTACCAGGTGATGTAATTGTTTATGATAAAAATGGAGAGGATAGAACTCCAATTATTCATCGTGCAATACTTTTTGCCAGAGCAAACCTTACTGAAACTCCAGATAGAATTAGTAACAGTTGTGAAAATGGTAGTTATGATAAATTCTTAATTGACGATTCAGATTTAGAATTAGGAACATGTGTGTTAACTTGGGACGTTGCCGGAACAACAATTAGAAATTCTACAAAAATCAGTTGGGATTTTAAGGAATTTAATTGTGACTTATATGATAATGGAGCCCATGCACAATATTTACGAATTATAGATTGGGTGCCTAATCATGAAGGTTATCTTACGTTAGGAGATAATAATAATTGTAATGTTGACCAAGGAGGAATTGCAACTAATAATACTACTGGAGGGGGCCTTAGTGATGCGTCTGGAATGCGTGTACAAGCTGTATCAAAAGAATGGGTAGAAGGAATTGCAGGAGCGGAAATCCCTTGGTTTGGTTCTGTAAAGTTGATGACATTAGGCGCAACATCAGATTCATCTCCTGGTACTACATATATTCCTTCAAAAACCTGGCTTTCATTAACAGGAACAATTTTTATTTTACTAATAATTCCAGTAATTTTGGAAGCTTTAGTTAATTCATTTTTACAGAAATCACCGGAAATGGTTTCTCATTTAGATGAATCAATGAAAAGTTCTGATGAAGAAATTAGAGAATCAGAATAATTATTCTTCAATATTATTTCCGGCTAATTTTTCTTGGGTATTTTTTAATTTTTTTTCTAAAAAATCCATATCATTTTTGATGGAATCAAAATTTAATTGTTCAAATTT
Source organism: Methanobacteriota archaeon (assembly GCA_002696315.1). Lineage (GTDB taxonomy): Archaea > Thermoplasmatota > Poseidoniia > Poseidoniales > Poseidoniaceae > MGIIa-I. The sequence goes on from NZRR01000018.1 coordinate 14,689, forward strand.
TGAAATTATTGCTTGTTTTTCTCTCCTCAAACTTGAAAATCTCGAACGTAAACTGTCAGAAGATTTTCTAGAATTAATTTCAATTACCCATGATTCTAAGAGTTCAATAAGTTCTTGCATGTCTCCTCCATTGTCTGTAAAATAGATCTCTTGATTTTCTCGTACTTTTAATAATAGTTGTTCTGAATTAATTGAATGTGATTTTATACTTCCAATAATGTAATCTTGGGGTGAAATATACAATCTTTGTTCTAGTAAGTATCCAACTCCATCTTCTTCAACATCGTACATACTCATTGTGATTAATGCGATATTATTCTCAAATTTAACTAAATATTCTGCAAAACCATCTTCTAAATGCCAAAGTTTAATCTCACTAGGGATTTCACCAATTTCATCTAAACAGAGTTGCTCCAACATCTCAGTATGCATTGTATTAATCCTGAATGCAATACCCAATAATAACATCGGCGATTTATTGTTACAATACTTTAGTTCAAGAGTAAGAACTGTAACGGGGGGTCATGGCCAATGGTTGGATGGAGATTAACGCATCAGATTATTTATTTCCATTAATTATATTTTCAATAATATGTTGGCTATTTTTCCTTTCAAGAATTCAAAGAAATGGTTATTTAGATAAAATAAACGCTACTAAAGCTCTAGGTTTTATATTGATGTTAAGAACACAAAAAGGACTTAAGCTACTGGATAGAATCTCGAAACCCAGAAAGTTTTGGAGAATATACGGAGAGGTTTCATTATGGGTGTGTAGGGCATCAATGGTATTCATAATTCTTTTTTTATTCCTTGCGATTCTTCTTTTTATTATTACTGGACCTACAAAAGATCCTATGCCAGTTAGTACGATGATTGCAGTTCCAGGATTAAATCCTGTGATTCCTCTTGGTTGGGGTATTTTTGCATTTATTGTTTCTTTAGTGATACATGAATTTGGTCATGGTTTACTAGCTAGAGCCCACGGTATGCGACTTCGTAGTTTTGGACTTTTATTATTGGGGCCACTACCTTTGGGCGCTTTTGCAGAGCCTGAATATGATGAATTAACAAGAGCACCAAGAAAAGAGAGAGAAAGAATGTTTGCTGCGGGACCTTCAACAAATATTTTTTTAGCAATAATTTGTTTTATAGTTTTAATTTTTGCTTCACATCAATTTACAGCAATAAATCAAGGGATGTATGCTAAAGGAATAATTGAACACAATGAATCTGGTGCAAATTCTTCCACTAATTTATGGGGCGATGAATCTCCATTAAATGCATATGATATCATAACTAAGATTGATGAACACCCTATATCGGATAAAGAATCTTTTGACAGAGTTATGGACAAATATTCTGCTGGAGACAATGTTAAATTAACAACTATTCCAATAAATAATACTAATGAAGTTATTATTTTGAATGTAACATTTGGAGACGCATACGAATATAATTATGATATATGGAATAATTCAGATAATAGAGAAGATTTGAATGATGATGGAGATATTGGAAAAGAAGATTTTCAATTAGTCTTAGAAGAAAATCGTGAGTTTTTAGAGCAAATGGGCCAATCTTTTGAACCAGGAGATGCATTTTTAGGAGTTAGCGGGCTTGTCAGTAGTACCCACGGAATAGATGGTTTAGTTGGACCCTTTGCTCCAGATTCTTCAGGAACATTATTACAAAAGGTGCTTATCACTCCTTTCCATATTATACAATTATTATTTCAACCATTTGAAAATAAAGGAACTGCAATGAACCCCTTTGAAGAGAGTATGTTAGTTGCCGAATCAACAGGATTGGGTGGACTACTTGGGACTTCGAATATGATCTTAATTGTAGAACTTTGTTTTTGGTTAATTTGGGTTAATATTTTACTAGGGTTGACAAATTTAATTCCAATATTACCTTTTGATGGAGGTCATTTATTCAAAGATATGATGCATGGAATGATTGAAAAAATGAACCGTATAAAAAAACTACTTGGATTTAAGATGTGGCATCCTTTAAGTGTACAAAATTTTGTTAGTAAGATATCAGGTTGGAGTTCATTAGGATTATTCTTAATACTATTTCTTATGTTTTTGTTGCCATATTTGGTATCATAGAAACTGTTGAACTAAAGTCCTCTTTTCTTTCTCGACATAGAAATGAAAGAAACTTATGAAGTGGTAATCCTTGTTCCCAATCAATCATAGGATTACCTTGATTCGAAATAGGTAATTTTGGAATTCTTCTTGCTAGAATTGATAATTTACCTTTTAAGTTACTTGTTTCCACTCTAAATATTCTCCAAGAATCACCCCTTACGCCTTTTAATCTATGGGCATATAATGGCATAAGCCCTGTTTTTTCTCCTTCTTTAAGCATTGAAAGATATTGTGTTTTAGTCCTACCAGAAAGATATAATTTCTTTGATTTAGTTGATTTAACTTCNATTGGAAAACAAATATCGCCCCTTAAAGCAACTAAATCACCGCTTCCTTCCATTCCACTTCCAGCTGCTCTAACTACCAAAAAAGGTTTATTCATTACTGATAAAATTTCTAATTTTTCTAATTGATTACAACTTCTTGTAATGGAATTAATTGTTTTCTCATCTCCACTTAAAACGCGTCTTAATTCTCTTTCATATGAGCTAGACATGTTAATGTTGATTTTGGCNAGCGTACTTGAGGTTTATTATGATANAATNAAATNAATTANTNTTTTCAGTAGTTTTTTCTAAATTCATATTCTATTTAGGGACTCTTAATAATGGCATTTTTTCCATTTCATCAAGAAGCCAAATCATATGCTGTAAAGGAACCATTTTCTTTACTTCCTCNACCCCNATTTTATTTTCCGCATTTGCAGAAACTATTTCATGAAGTCTTCTTAGACGACCAGACAAACCTACAGCCAATTGTTGATAAAATAATGTAACTAATTCCAAAGATAGAATATNCTTTGAAACTAATATTCCGTGAGTATTAAGGCCGAACAGTAATGAGTTAATTGCATCCTTGTCTTGGCGTGATAGATCGTGATATTCNTCAAAAGACATATCATCTGTAATTTTATTGATTAAAATAACAATTGCATATTGGATGGAGGGTGATGAAATATGATTTGCAACATCTCTAGCCGAGTTAATCTTTACAGTTTCATTCCATTGTTTTATTTGACGAGCACCAAAAATTANTGTAAATAAAATCGCTAATCCACTTAACATTTCTCCTAGGTTAGCAGCAGTTTCTATATCCATAAAATCACAATATGAAAATTAATTATTCATCAGTAGTATCTCTTCCAGGCAATTGATCCTCAGTTTCTCGATATACGGTGCGCATTGCATCAATGAAATTCTTGTTAAGCACAAGCATATGATATTCATCAATATTACAATCATCACTACTTAACCATTCAAGAATTAAACTGAAAGTCATTTTTGCCCCCTCTCTATGTGGATAAGAGAAAATATCCATTGANAAAGGAGCGGCCGCAACAATTTTTACATCTTTTTTACTTTGTATTGCTGAAAACATNGAATCATANGTTTTAGGTAATAATTCTCTTCTATTTTGATCTTGTACTGGGCGTCTACAATCTGGNCTNACAACNTGTAACAAATGTTTAGATTTTAGATTNAATGCTTTGTTGAATTTTGCAGAAGAAACTGGACAAGGAGGGAGATTTAATTTTCTTTGCTCTACAGCAATTTCCTTACATGCATCTCTTAATTCTTCGCCTGCTACATCGTAGACTTTTGCATCAATTCCTTCNCTACCNGATAGTCTNTTATCTGANGGTGTTGCAATTAGNTCTGCTTCATGNTTAGAGAGATCTCNATAGAAGACTTTGAGAANCCCGTTTTTACAGGTTCGCTTCATTAGTAATTCTGCCACAATCAACGGAGGTGAGGCCGTCCTACATATTGACTTCGGTAAAAAACNTCANNATTTCAAGACTTTGAGAAAANTTAAATGGGTTAAAAATAGTNAGCAGTNCNCACTTTTTNATAGATTANTTTATAAAGTTGCTTTTTNGAGTGCCNGCGAGGAATATCTNATGGCTAAAGACAAGAAGTACTTCGTACTAAGAGAAGGAGGAGCAGATACCAGTCAAGTATTTGCGAGTGCACAACCTAGAGGAGCGGCATTAAAAGCAGCATCTAGAGGGAAAACTAACATTCGTTTAAGAGAACGTGGAACTAATCGTGTTCATGTTTTTACTGGCGAAAGAAAACAAGTTCCTAAACCAGATAATGGACCAGATTGGTTACCNGATATGGTTTGGAAAGCGAATGTAAAGAAACAAGGAATAGAACACCTTGGTTAATTAATTTTGTTTTCATTAANNTAATNTGACGGAAAAACCGTACCACTCTAATCCTTTTTAGTGCGCTATCAAGGATTTTTATCAAGTTCTTAATTTCTTTCCTGTTATTTTACGCCAAACCATTTTAATTGGGTCGTAATATCGATCTACTACTCTTTCTTTTAATGGAATTATGGCGTCATCAGTAATACTAATCCCAGCAGGACACACTTCTGTACAACACTTTGTGATATTGCAGTATTCTATTCCAAATTCTTTTTTAATTTCAGGTATTCTATCTTCTGTATCTAGAGGATGCATTTCAAATTGTGCTAATCTAACCAAATTTCTAGGGCCTGCAAAATCATCAAATAACTCATGATCACGTAAGACATGACATGTATTTTGACATAGGAAACATTCTATACATTCTCTAAAATGTTGAACTCTATCTGCTTCCATTTGATTAAATTCCCAGTTCATTTCTTCAGGTCCATTAATTGGTTTTATTTTTTGTGCTACATCATAATTCCATGAAACGTCGGTAACTAAATCTTTGATTAATGGGAAAGCTTTCATTGGTCGAATTTCAATAGGAGAATTTTCGGGTGTTTCTGAGACAACATCACTCATTCTAGTCATACACATTAATTTTGGTTTCCCATTAATTTCAGCAGAGCATGAACCGCATTTACCAGCCTTACAATTCCACCTTACTGCTAAATCTGCTTGTTCTTCATGTTGAATCTTATGAATACAATCTAAAACAACCATTCCTTCGTCTAATTCAATCTCAAAGTCAACCATTGATGTATTTTCTAAATCTCCTCGTTGGATTTTGAATGATTGCTTTTTACCTTTTAATGACATTTAATTTCCTCCTTGCTCTGCTGCTCTTTCCTTGATTAAATCTTTAATTTCTTTAATTACTTGTTTTAAATCATCTCTCATTTCCTCTTTTTCTTCTTGTCTTATGGTTAATTTTCCATTTTCAAGTGAAATGATATTTATCATTTGACCCCAATAATCATCATCTGGGGTGGGAAAATCATCTCTGGTATGCCCTCCTCGACTTTCAGTTCTAGTTAGAGCAGCCAATGTAGCAGCTTTTGATACCAGAATCATATTAATTAAATCAAGTGCTTGGTGCCAACCTGAGTTATAAATTCTCGAAGTGCCTGAAAAAGTATTTTTTTGTCGTTCTTCAAATTCATTTAATTTTTCCATTGCAAAATTCATTTCATCTTCAGTTCTTATGATTCCAACATTATTTTGCATCATTTCTCTCAATTCATCATAAATTTTCCCAGGGTTTTCTCCTTTTTCATTAGTAACTGGAGCTAGCATTTTTTCAGCCGCTTTGATAATTACTTTTTCATTTATTTTTGGTTGTTCTAAACCTTTTGATTTCTTAGCCGCAAATTCCCCTGCTCTTTTTCCAAATACAATCAAATCTGAAAGAGAATTTCCGCCTAATCTATTTGCACCATGTAATCCTGATGCAACTTCACCGCATGCAAATAACCCTGGTACACGCGTCTCTTGTGTTTCAGCATCTACCCTCACTCCTCCCATTACATAATGAGCGGTTGGCCCAACTTCCATAGGTTCCTTAGAAATATCAACACCCGCTAGCTCCTTGAATTGGTGATGCATTGAGGGTAATTTTTTCAAAATCGCTTCTTCGCCTCTATGTGAAATATCTAAAAATGCACCACCATTTGGAGATCCTCTTCCAGCTTTAACTTCGGAATTGATAGCTTTTGCGACAACATCTCTTGTTAATAGTTCGGGCGGTCTTCTTACAGTTGCTAATTTACCAGAAACTACTTCTTCAACCCATTGATCGGACTCTTCAATTGTTTCAGCATGATCTCCAGCAAACATTTCAGGAACATAATTGAACATAAATCGTTCATTTTCTTTATTTAATAATCTTCCTCCTTCTCCTCTAACTCCTTCTGTGACTAGAATTCCTTTTACAGACGGTGGCCAAATCATTCCCGTTGGATGAAATTGTACAAATTCCATATCTCTTAATTCAGCACCTGCCATTAATGCAAGAGCATGACCATCTCCAGTATACTCCCATGATCCAGAACAAACGCTCCAACACCTTGTAATTCCTCCTGTTGCTAAAACTACTGATTTTGCGGAAAAAGAATGAATTTCTCCATCAACACGGTTATATGCAATACATCCTGTACAATTTCCTTCATCATCTTTAAATAATTCGCATACTGTATATTCCATGAAAACATCAATTCCAGAATGTATGCCCTTTTCTTGTAATGTTCTGATAATTTCTAAACCTGTAGCATCTCCTACATGAGCTAATCTTGGAAACGTATGTCCGCCAAAATTTCGTTGATTAATCAAATTCTCAGGCGTACGGTCAAAAACGGCGCCCCATTGCTCGAGTTCTCTAACACGGTCTGGAGCTTCTTTAGCATGTAATTCTGCCATTCTCCAATTTGCTAGCCATTTACTTCCTTTCATAGTATCATGAAAATGAACTTTCCAATTATCTCTTGGATCAGCATTCTGTAGCGATGCTGCACATCCACCTTCTGCCATTACAGTATGTGCTTTTCCGAGTAGTGATTTAGTGATAATAGCGGTTTTAACTCCAGACCTCGCTGCCTCAATTGCAGCTCTTAATCCAGCTCCACCCGCGCCAATAACAATTACGTCAAATTCATGTTCTTGATATTTTATAGTCATTATAATACCTCATATTACGAAAATTGCTATATCTGAAAATAGCCCTTTGTTTACCGCTAAAACCCATAAATCCCCTAGAAATACAAAGATTAAAGAGGTCCAAAACCAAAAACCATGAGATCTATTAAAGATACTGATTCTTTTGAAAAGTTTACCCCTAAATCGACTAATTCCCGTTGTCCATCTATCTAAAACTCCTCCCGCGAGATGTCTTAATGCATGACAAGAAGTTACATACATTGTAAGAAGAAAAGCTTCAATGCCCATTACTAGTGTTCCAATGGATATGCCTAAACCATCATTAAATGTCATTGTGTGAGTTACATCCCACCATTTGATTAGAAGGATAATCATTGCAGCATAAAGGAAATAACGGTGTAGATTATTAATTACAAATGCCATTTTTTCTCCTTTGTATCCAAGTGATTTATTTATCTGTGGTTCATCTACCCAACAAGCAGCTGGGCTTGCGAAAAAAGATCTGTAGTAGACTCTGCGCATGTAATAGCATGTACCTCTAAATCCAAATGGAATCCAAATAATCAAAATTGCAGCATTTATCCAACTTGGTGCCGTCTTCGCCCATTCATTTAATCCAAAAAGATTCCACTCCAGAATATTTGGAGAAAAGAGTGGAGATACCACCGTACTTCCATTAAGATGATATGAAATTTCAATATCATAAATGAATAATCTCCAAAAGGTGTAGATTAAAGTTAATGTGAGTGCTACACCCATTACTAGCGGTTGTCCCCACCAATTATCTATACGATTTGTACGTCCAAGTCCATTCAAAACAGGGAGTTTTATTCCTTCGCCCATGACAATGCGCCACCTACCCTTCAAGGGCAGATACACTATCCATTAAGCCGTAGTTATTTAATACACTGTTTTACATTGGTCATGCTAATTTTGTCCAATCAACTTCTTTCTCAGACATTTCTATTTCATCAACATCCATTTGTGCTAATTGTAATTTGCCACTTAATTCATCATTAACTGCATGCCAGTAAGAATAAGCCTCGAGTACCCATATTCCAGATTCTCTAGTTCCATTTCCAGAATTTTTGACACCTCCAAATGGTAAATGTGCTTCAGCACCAGAAGTTGAATTATTGATACTTGTCATTCCCGCTTTTATTTCTGTTTTGAATCGATATGCCTCCAAACGATCATTAGTATAAATCGCAGAAGATAATCCGTAAGGCGAAGCATTTGCTAAATGAATAGCATTGTTGAGATCCTTTGCTTTTACAACAGTTACTGCTGGGCCAAAAATTTCTTCATGGAAACATTCCATATCTTCAGTGATATCTACATAGACATGTGGCCACATGTAAACACCTTTTGCAGCATCCCCATGAAATCCCTCTGGTGAAGATTCTGGAGTAATTCTTCCGTTTCCATATATTTTATTAGCACCACTTTTTTCTACCATTTCGATTGCCTGAAGGAAATCAGAAGCGTATTTTTCAGAAAGCATTGGTCCGTATAACATATTTTCAAATTTTGAAGAATCACCTATTTGAGTAGACTTTACTTTATCCATAAATTTAACCATAAATTCATCGTAAATATCTTCATGGATAATTAGATTACCTAAACTTGTACAACGTTGACCAGCAGTCCCAAATCCAGCCCAATAAGCACCTTGTACAGCATTTTCAAGATCAGCTGAAGGCATTACTACTAACGGATTTTTCCCACCTAGCTCCAGCGAGCAAGAAACTAAATTTCGACCACATACTTCTCCAATTTTTTTCCCAACTTCTGTACTTCCAGTGAAACTAATTTTGTTAATTTTACCTTCATCAACAGCATCAATTATGTATTGCCCTGCTCCACTACCTTTTCCATGAACTAAATTAATAACTCCATTTGGAAGACCTGCTTGGTGCATCATTCTAGCTAATGCAAATGAGAGTAGAGGAGAGTCTTGCGGAGACTTCCAAACGCATGTATTTCCACACATTATTGCAGGGATCATTTTCCAAAACGGAACTGCAGACGGGAAGTTACATGAATTAATGATACCACAAACACCTANAGGTCTTCTGTACGTAAANAGTTCTTTATTAGGTAATTCTGAATTCACAGTTTGTCCGTAAAGTCTTCTACCTTCGGACTGAAAGAANAGACAGGTATCAATTGCCTCTTGAATTTCTCCTCCACATTCCTTGATNGTTTTACCTATTTCACGAGATTGTAGACGAACTAAATCTTCTTTATGTTCCATTAATAATCGTCCCATATTTCCAATAATTTGACCTCTGGTAGGAGCAGGGGTATTGGACCATTTTGTGAAGGCAGTTCTCGCTGCCGAAATTGCATCATCAATATCTTGTTTTGTTGATAAAGGAAAAATTCCTAAACAATCGTTTTTATTAGCAGGGTTGATACTTTCAAATGTTTTTTGATCACTTGCAACTTTCAATTGACCGTTAATAATATTATATCCCTTAACGCAAGGTAAATTTGTTTCATTATCTGTTTCAATGAAGTCTAAACCGGTTTCAAGTACAGCGGGCATAACACATCCGAAACAACTCACAATGATGAACTTGATGTAATTGTGGTGCTTAGAAAACAGTGGGTTTAAGGATTCCCTAAATTTAACGGTGTATATCGGAGAGGATATTATGGCTTCTAAAGGTTCAGATGTATTGCAATTGAGAATAGCTAAAGCAATACCAAGTGATGTTGGTTTTGGTAGAGCTCGAATTTCAAGTGATAATGACTTGGGCTTGAAACCAGGTGACATTATCGAAATTAAAGGAGAAACGGGAATGACTGCTGCAACTTATTGGAGAAGTCGCCCAGAAGATAGTAAGATGGATATAGTTCGAATTGATGGAATAATTAGGAAAAATGCAGGAGTATCCTTGGGGGATAAAGTTGAAATTAGGAAGGTTGAGGTTGTACCTTGTAAAAAATTAGTACTTTCTCCAGTTATGGTAAATAAACAGAATAAAAATAAACCATCCGCAATGCAATTTGGTCCTAATATTGAAGGATTCGCAAGAAGAGGTTTGAATAAAAGACCAGTTGTTACTGGAGATCGTATTTTTATTCCAGGTATCACATTATTTGCAGAGACATTGCCTTTTGCGGTTCGTTCTACTACGCCAAAAGGTATCGTTCAAGTATTACCTGATACTGAAATTGTAATTAAAGATGAACAAGTGGATGAAGAATCATCTGCAGATTCAGAGGGTATTACATACGAGGATATTGGAGGAATTGGTAATCAGCTACAGAAAGTTAGAGAGATGATTGAATTACCTTTGAAACATCCCGAATTATTTCGAAGATTAGGAATTAGCCCACCAAAAGGAGTATTGCTTCATGGACCTCCAGGCACAGGTAAAACAATGATTGCTAAAGCAGTTGCAACCGAAACTAATGCACATTTTAAATCAATAAATGGACCAGAAATAATTAGTAAGTACTATGGAGAATCAGAAAAGCAACTCAGAGAAATTTTTGATGATGCTGCNGAGAACTCTCCAGCAATTGTTTTTGTTGATGAACTCGATAGTATCGCTCCAAAACGTGAAGATGTTACTGGAGAAGTTGAACGAAGAGTAGTTGCTCAACTGTTAACTTTAATGGATGGAATGCAAGGCCGCGATAATATTGTTGTAATTGGTGCAACTAATCGTAGGGACGCCATAGATCCGGCTTTACGTAGGCCAGGCAGATTCGATAGAGAAATAGAAGTGGGAGTTCCAGATAGGGCTGGTAGAGCTGAAATTGTTGATGTTCATACTAGAGGAATGCCTTTAAGTGATGATTTTGATATTGAATGGATTTTAGAAAATACTTATGGCTTTGTAGGTGCGGACGTTTCTGCATTAGTGAGAGAAGCAGCAATGAAAGCACTTAGAAGATATCTCCCAGAGATAGATTTAGATGCTGAAGTGATTCCACCTGAAGTTTTAGAAAAAATGGAAGTAATTATGGATGATTTTAAACTTGCAATCAGAGAAGTAGAACCTAGTGCTTTAAGGGAAATTTATGTTGAAGTTCCCGAAACAGGTTGGGATAAAGTTGGCGGCTTAGATGAGGTAAAAAATAGACTGAAAGAAAGTGTTGAGTGGCCATTAACAAAACCAGAATTATTTGATCATTTCGGAATTAAACCACCTAGGGGGATTGTATTATTTGGAGCACCAGGAACCGGAAAAACATTGTTNGCTAAAGCTATAGCAAACGAAGCAAAGGCGAATTTTATNTCAATTAAAGGGCCAGAAATGATTAGTAAATGGGTAGGNGAATCTGAAAGGGGAATACGAGAGATATTCAAGAANGCAAAACAAGCATCACCATCTATTATTTTCTTAGATGAATTCGAAAGTATTGCTCATGCAAGATCTTCNGGAGNAATGGATGGTGGAGGAACCCAATCGGGTAATCGGGTAGTGAACCAATTACTTGCTAGTATGGATGGAATAGAATCTTTGGATGGCGTGATTGTAGTCGCAGCAACAAATAGGCCAGAAATGATAGATCCTGCGCTAATTCGAAGTGGAAGGTTTGAAAGAGTTCTACACGTACCTCCACCAGATGCTAAAGCAATAAAAGAAATTTTTAAAATACATAGCGAGGGTATGCCTTTAGGAAAATTCAATATTGGAGATATTTCTAAAAAGATGGTTGGTTACACTGGAGCAGATGTAGAATCGGTTTGTAGAGAAGCCGCACTAACAGCAATGAGGGAGTCTAAGAAAACAGTAACAAAGACACATTTCGAGAATGCATTGAATATGGTTAGACCTACAGTAAATGATGATATGTTGGAATATTATAAGAAAATGGAGGCCTTACTAGTTAGTGGACTAAGTACGGTTCGTAGAGGTAAAGATACGCAAAGAGGAATGGAATCTGTTTGAGGTGAGAATATTAGTATTACTGTTTTTGGATATGAACTTGTAGGCAGAGAAGTTTTTGATAAGAGTGAAGAATTACTCGGAATAGTAACTGAGGTCCATATAAACTATGCTAGCGGGAATGTCGAATTTATTTGTGTTAAATTAGAAAAAGGAATTAATTCAACTAAATTACCTTGGACTGCTAAGGAGAATATTGTACAAGTTCCGCCTACTGAAATTGAACGGTTAGAAGGGTCAATATTTTTGAGAAGATAGAGTAATCACGACCTAGTAAGCGTATTAAAGCAGTCAATACCGTCGCACTGTTAGCGCTTAAGCGCTGGGTGCTGATTTTGGTTAGAAAGGGTTTCAGAAAATATCAACGCCGTGTTCTAATTTCTAGTTTTTATATTGCTCTACTATTCCTTGTATTTCTTTTACTTTCAACTTATGTAAATTTAGGAAATACGAAGCAACTTTCAGCTTATGATAATGATTGGGATGATATCTCTGAGTTTAGAAAAGAAATCTCGGATTTAGGAATTAGTACAAAAAGTTTAGTTTCAAGTCCTTTGTTATTAAATGAAATAGAAAATCCTACCAATTCAACTTTCGTTATTAGTGGAGTTGAAAAAGACACATTCTCACTACCTTCAATTGGTTCGGATTCATCATTTATTAGTTTTAGTGAGCCTGAAGGATATAGTACTTCAGAAATATCTGCAATTACTAGTTTTGTTGAAAGGGGGGGTACCGTAATCGTTTTGGATGATTTTGGCTATTCTAGTGGAATTGCAGACGCTGTTGGTATTAGTTACAGTAATCACAGATTATACGATGACGAATATGCAGTTGAATTGGATTACAACTATGTTTGGATGAATATTAGTCAAAATCATACTGATTGGGAAGATTCAGAAGAATTCCATATTGGGCATTCAAGATGGCATCAAGGAACAGATCCTACTGGCACAGGCATGCATCCTTGTTCACGTTGGTCTGAAAGCGATATTACCTTTGCAACAAAAGAAGAAGCTGGTTTATGTGGGCATCATTATAATTCTACCAGTAAAAAAATAGAATATGATTACGATTATAATTTATTACTAAATGCACCTTCAGCATTTGAATCTATTGAGTTTTCAGGTACTTTTTCTTATTATGAAGCTGTAGGTCGTTCTAGTCCACAATCCTATTTGGATTTAAATAATGATGGAAAAATCACCCTAGAAACAGAAACAGCCCAATCAGAGGCTGATGCACAAGGACCTTTTGACGTTTACATCGAAACATGTGATTCTTCAGATTGTGCAGATTCGAGCGGAGGTAGAATTTATTTCATCAGTGATGGTAGTGCTTTAATTAATGCGATTTACAGTTTTGACTCTGCAAATTCTGGAGATTTTGATGAAGATGGCAAGTCGATAACAAATATTCCATCGAATGATAATAGAAAATGGGCTTTAGACGTAATTGCTGAATCTGCTCTAACTGCTAACAATTTCACAAATAAGGATGCGATTATGGCGAGTAGCGATGCAATGGTAATTTTTGATGAAAGTCGACATAGTCAAAACGTTTTGTTCACAGATGCTTACAATCTAGTTTACTTCTTACTGGTATATTTAACAGGAGATGGAATTGGAATGCTATTATTATTTATTTTATTGTTTTTGGCATTTGAAGCGGTTTTAATCAAAAAAACAGATCCTGAACCTTGGAGACATATATTTAACATAATTTATTATGGCTTTGGTGATGCAAAAAGATATGGATATTACACACGTACAAATAAAATCAAACAAGTATTTTTATCAAGAGTTAGAAATCTAAATGCATTATCTCGGGAGGAATTTGATCGTATGCCCGCTCAAGAATTACAAGATCTAATCAAGGATCCAGTTTTGGTTAAATTTGTGTTTGAAAATAAAAAATATGATCTTGAACAAACGGTAGCGATTGTTAAAAGAATCAAAGCATGGCAAAAGGGTTGATAAGAATGTGGACTAGAAAAGCGGCATTTAGCATTACTGGTGGAATCTCTTTGGTCTTGATTGGGATGATGATTTCCAACTTCCAATTAATGGTAATTGGATTAACATTTGTTGCTTTTACTGTATTAAATGGATGGATTAAAGGACATGGAAATGTCGAGGTACAAAGAATTTTATCGGCAGATAATTTGTATAAAGGTGATGATCTATTTGTTGAGTTAAGAATTACTAATCGTTCTATGAGACGTACTCAACAATTAGAAATTTATGATAACGTACCTCATGAGATGAAACTAAGAAGTGGCTTAAATTACATGCGTGTAAATTTAGGGCCTGGGCAAAGTACCAGAATTAGATATTCACTAAGGTGCCCTCTTAGGGGTCACTATTCAATTGGCCCAATTAGTATTAGATTTAGAAATACGTTTAATTTATTTGCTCAAGAGATGTTTGTTAGCCATCACAGTGATTTAATTGTTTTTCCACAGGTTAGAGATGTTGAAGAAGCTTTTATTCGAAGTAGGACTCCAAAAATGTATACTGGAGCATCAACATTAAGAACCCCTGGACCAGGATCAGAATTTTACAGTTTAAGAGAATATGTTACTGGTGATCCGTTCAAAAATATAAATTGGAAAGCATTTGCTAGAACTGGAGATCTAATGGTTAATGAAAAATGTCGTGATGCTGTTACAGATTTATTTATCATTTTAGATAGTAGAGATATCAGTAGAATTGGAACGGTTCTAAAGAATCCACTTGAAATGGGGGCTGTTGCAGCTGCATCCTTGGCATCTTTCTTTATTCAAAGAAGAGATAGTGTTGCACTGGCAATTTATGATGATGGAGTGTCCTATCTTCCTGCGGATACAGGAGATAAGCAATATTTCAAGATTTTAAGTAGTTTAGCAGGAGTTGTACCTAAAGGTTCTATGCCACTTCAAGCAGTTACAAACTCATTATCGCCAAGATTTAGTCGAGGATCTCCTGTATTTATTATTAGTAGTATTGAAGGTGATGGAACAGTTCCAAATGCAGTTCGAGATTTAGTTGGAAGGGGGCATGAAGTAACAATCTTATCTCCCTCAAGTCTTGACTTTGAAAGATTAGTTAGTAGGATTCCTCGTATGAGTTATGAAGTTTTAAAAATTGAACGTCAAAATAGATTAACAGGTTTAGCAGGTTTTGGGGCCTCAGTAATTGATTGGATGCCAGATGTGGAATTATCACAAGCATTATTACAGGTGAAGGATATTTGAGGTGAGAAATTATGGCAGATGATGTACAACCTCAACAAGAAGGAATGAAAACATTGCATTTAAGACTATTAAGAATACAGTGGCAAGTTGTCACGTTACAATTAATAAGTACAATTGCATTACTTTGGATGTATCTTAAGATGGTAGATTTGTATATCGTTGATTCAATTGATCATGCCATGGCCATTCAATTTTTTGACACCCAATTGAATTCAGCAAGTTTAGAAATGCCATTACCCGCATGGTTGACTGGAGAAGATGCAAATGGAATTGGAAGATTTTATCCAATAATGGTTTTAAGTATTGTAATTGGTGGTGGCATGGCTGCNTTAACATTCCAAAACCCAGTCATACAACGTAGAATTCGTTTAGGTTTATTGTTAGCATTCGTATTATGGTTATTTGGTCCATTTTTGATTAAATGGTTATTTTCTAATTTTGGAAAAGGGGAGTGGTGGATACCTCCCGATGAGTCAGTAGAGTCACTTTTTAAGGGAGTTATAGTAGTATTAGAAATCATCTTGATTGGGATATATATTCTACCATTAGTAATGGGAATTCGTGGTGTTTGGGGTCTATCTAAAGGCGCTATTGCATGGGCTACTGGAATTATGTTACTATTCTTAATTTTACATGCATTATTAACATTCCAAATAGTTGAGGATTTATTATTCGGAGTTTCCGGAGATGGTTTAAAGAAAATACCATCTTTAGCAGGAGAACCTACAATTATGGGGTTGATTAGTCCTAATCAATTTAGTCTGTTACAACTTTCATTACTGCTAATCATTTTTCAGGAATCATCTATGGGGGTAATTCGTTATCTGGAATATGCATTTAGATTGCCAGAAACGTGCAAAAAAGATCCAGAATATGTTACACAGTTTTACAATTTGTTAAATGGACATATGGTTCAGACTATCGTACTAATGACACTTTGTGGTGTAACAACAATCATAGCCTTAGGTTTCCATACACTGCTTTTATCTATTGTTGCAGCATTACCAGGAGATGGTCAATGGGCGTATCAAATTCAAGAGTCTATTGAATTAGAATTAACATATGGTTTAGTGATTTCAGCATTATTGTTCTTATTATTGTTAGCAGGTTTAAGATATATTTTACCATGGCAAAGAATTAGTGGATTCATAGAATCATTATCTCAGAAAAAAGTTGAAACTCCTCCATCGCAAGAGGATGTTTAACTTTTAAGATATTGAATTAATCTTCCAATCATTTCGGCCAATGAAAGAGCTAACAATGGAGCAATACAAGCGCTAAATAATATATTCAACCAAAAGAAATTTTCAAATTCATTCCAAATCGAATAAGTTACAAAAATAGTTAGAATTATTGAAAATATCAAACCAATTCTTTCCCAAAAAATTGGATATTTTTCTCCACTAATTTCTTTTCTTCCCATTAATGTGAGCTTATTAAGCTCTTCTTCCATTATTTTTCACCTCAAATATCGAAATTTTCTACTTCATTATTTAATTCATTTAAAGGATCTTCTTCCTCTACTTCAGAATTAATATTTCTACGTTCCCAAGCATGATCTAATTTTGCTAATTCGGCATCAATTGCCATTCGAGAATCGTTACCCACTTGATCTTCTTCAGAACCAATTTCTTCCTGAACCTCTTTATGAGTTGCAATTTCCATAGACGTCCAGCCATCTTCGTCATTAACTGTATCATTACTTACCTCAACACTTTCAGCATTACTGGCATTATGTGGATTTAACTCGCGTATAATTTCTTCAGATACCAAGGGCCTTTCAGATTCTAATTTTATATCTTCATGTGGTAAGAGGCCATTTTCTTGGAATCTCCAAAGAGATTTCGGCTTCTTTGAACCGAATGTTAGGCCTGTTTCATCTAATTGCTTCATTGCTTCATCTAATGAATTTGCAGTTTTTTCCATAATAACTGCTACACCAGCATCTCCTTGATCTGCTTCTAAGAATATTGAATCTAGTGCTGATTGAATAGTTTCACGTAAATTATTGGCTATGTGTGGTAATGCCTCTGGTCTATTACATAATGCTTCAAGTCTATATAGAGTATCTTTTGGTACTCCCAAATCTTCAAGTTGTGTAATCATTTGCCTCATTTTTCTTAATAATGTCGTAGATCTTTCAAATTCATCTAGTAAACCCTCTAAATCTAGAACTACTAATTGAACAATTTCTTTCAATTTACTTTCAAGACGTTGGCGAACAGACCAGTTAGTTAATCCTCTAATTGTACTCGCTGTTTCTGGAGTCTGTGATTGTAATAAGTCCATAACCTCTGAAGAAAGTAAATATCTAGGAGTTTTTGCGACATTGTCCACATTATGTTGAATAATTGTCAAACCTCTTTCTATTGCTCTATCCATCAATGTTAGACTATATCCAAGATCACGCATTCTATCCAATCTTTGCATTATTGGAGCAAGTGATGAGAATCCATGATCCTGACCTAATAATGCCTGTGCTAATGGTTCATCACGCAATTTTGCTCTAATGACATTTGCTTCATCAATATCCGCTAATGCTGCATCATGAGCATCTTTTAATGATTCAGCAGTTGATATCAAATTATTTACTTCGGTCTCAGCCTCTGATCTTCTTCCACTTAAATCCCCTAATTCTCTCATTAATCTTCGTCTTTCTTCATGTAATTCTTTAACTTCAGCGTGTAAATGTCCTAATCTTCTTTCGGAGTCTAGGAAATGAGATCTTTCTTCTTCCATCAATTTTCTATGGGACGCTGCCTCGGCATCTAAATCCTCTAATTCTTTATTTTGGCTTTCAATTCTTCGTTCTAATTCGTTTGAAATAGCAGTAGCTTGGCGATGTCTTTCTCTTTGAGCTTCAAGTTGATCAGCAATCATCCTATGTCTTCTGTCATCTGCATCAATAGATGCTCTTAATTGCCTTAATCTAATGTCTCCTGCTTCAACTTCCGATTTTAATCTAATTTCTTGTTCTGAAAGTTCACTCACCATTCTTTGTAATTTTTCTCTACTTCCTGATTCACCTACAGCTTTGGCTAATTCTTCAATTCTATGTTCTACTTGTTTTTCTAATTCTTTAATTCTTTGAGTGAGACTATCGTTACGACTTAATGCTAATTCTTGTCCATTTGTCGCTTCTCTTAAATCTACTTTTAATTGTGAAATTTGATCTACATTGGCAGTATTCAATATTTGCATTTCAGAGATTCTAGCCCTCATTCCATCCACTTCAACTTTAGATGATTCGTAAGATGCCTTAACATCATCACGCTGTCTTTCCATTCTTGCAACTTCTTTGATTAGACGTGCTTGTTCTTGCTTGATTTTATCGAATTCAGATGAATCTATTACTGAAGTAGGCATTAACATTGTTCCACTTTGTGCTCTAGGAAGTAATTTCGCCCCAGTAGATTTATTTTCTTTCAAGGTCCAATCTCCTAGATCTTTTGATAAATCTTCAAGCCCAATTGCAAAACCAAACATTTTCATTAATCTTTTATTGATTTGTTTTTCTCTATCTTTTGATCTTGTTCTTGATTTAGCAATATTATCACAGAAAGAATTAATTGTGAATTTTTTTGTTGTATTCAAATGCTCTTTCAATCTCTCAATTTTTGGCAGTGAATATAAAGTTAGTTTTGCTTTAGGTGCAGTAGAATTGTAAGCAACATCTTTCATTGATAGTGGTTTGACTGATCGTGCACCTACAGGAATTCCTTTACTAATCAATAAGTCTAGAACCTCCTCTTTATCTTCGACTCTAATATAACCACTTATTGATTCAGAATTTCCTCTGGATAACATGGAAAGTAAATTATCTAATCCGCCCTTACGCTCAATAGTCTTAAGCCCCTCTTCAAGCAAACTACCGTCATCGTCAGCAATATTTGTTATGGGCGTAGAATTTAACTTTGCCATTGAATCAATTAGAATAGCCTCATGGTCAGCACCTTCTGAAACCCATGCAACAATATCTAAATCACCGATTCTTATCATTAATAACGATCCATCTTGCATATGTATTGTAACCCGGTTCAATGTGGGTAAATCTAAATTGTTAACTACTTTTGAAGAACGATCTAATTCTGATTTAATAGTGGATGCTATATTCTCAATATTTCCAGGTAATTCTCCTTTTGAATGAATGGTCATTCCTTTTTGGGCTGCTAATGCACCTATTACAGAAGATCTTTCAGTAAGGGTATCAACAAATGAACTTGCTTGTAATGAATCAAAACCACTTGATAAAGAGTGTTTTGTAGTAATTCCCGCTAATGAAGAAATATCATAGAATGCTGCAGGCACTAAAATAGCGACCTCTGCAAACTGTTTCTGTGACCATGTAGTTCTCACCGATCTTAATTTATTCTTTTTACTTACTTTTTTAAGTTCTTCAATAGCCTCTTTAGCACCAATATAATTTTTCTTTTTGCCTATTTTAGATAAACACCCAACAATCTCATTTCCAGCTATTAATCTATAACCATATGGTGTTTTTGTTTTTGGTAAATAATAACTAATAACTCCATAATCAATTTCGCTACTATTTATTTCTAAATCTGGATTTGCATTCTTTTTTTCCTCACTTCCTAATGGTAAATTAAACATTTTTTTCACCTAAATAAATTCAGCAATTGCTTCTTTTTTTGTATCTAATTCGTAACTTATTCGGCCAATATTAGGAGTTTCATCAGTTAAAATAGCAATATATTTCCTATCCGGTAATGCACACAATAGAATTGTTCCATTCATTGATTCAATCCAACATTGATTGGCATCTCCCATGCTACATAATTTTGAACTCATATCAATTGTTTGCAGCAGGCCACCAAAGTCCATAAATGAAACGTCTTGTCTTTTAGTACTATAAGTTTGCATCAATTCATTCCCAATATTATCGATAATTGCAGCAAATCGAACACTTGGAATCTGACAAAATGATGCTAATAATCGTTGTAACATGCGCCTCTAGATGCATGAGTGTATTGCCTAGTTCATGACATTTGGGGGTAATTCGATACCTTGAATGTCATTTACAGTATCTATTTTTATCTACGAAACATAATTTTAAATTTTTAAATTTTTCAATTGTAAAATTAAAATTTCAATTGAGTTATTCTATCTGAAATTAATTTGATTCTCCAAAGCAATCAAATCCAAAATATATTAGCGAGTATTATGGACCCAAGAAAATCAGTCACACATGCATATAATTCAATAGGTTCTGATTTCGGGAAAAAACGTACAAATACATGGGATTTTGTAATTGATTGGTTAGATCAATTGATAGTGAAAAACCCAGGAAAGAAACTAAGAATTTTAATTGCAGGTTGCGGAAATGGAAGACATGTTAGATTGGCGCAGGATATGGGATTCGATGTATCTGCAATTGATATTTCATCTAGTATGGTAAATGCTACAGTTAAAGCAGAAATGGATGTTGGTAGGACGGGAGAAAATATTTTTATTTCAGATGTTTGTAATTTACACTTCTTTGATGAGACATTTGATGCAATCATGTCAATTGCAGTATTACATCATTTACCATTTGAACTGAATAAAAAGGCATTAAATGAATTTTCAAGAGTGATTAAAAAAAATGGTCAGATATTAATATCATGCTGGGATTCATCGGCTCCTTCAGTAATAAAAGGGATTCATGATGACGAAAATAAGGATGTTGTATGGGTTTCTTGGACTTTACCAGATTCATCTAAGGTTTCTAGATACTACCACTTACCTTCGATTGAAGAAAGAAGTAAGGTTTGGAATAACTTAAATGAATTATATTGTATTGATTCAAAATTAGAAAATTTTAATCAAATATTCTATTTTGTTAAACTTTAGAATATCCGATGAGTTGAAGCGTCATATTCAATGCGAGTATTGTGTCGGCAATTGCTATTTCACAATGTTCGCGTTGTCCAAAACCAGCGATTTTATACCAAGAATACTCTGGACAACATTTTTGCTCAAGTTGTTTAGTTAGAAGCGTTAGAAAACGAATTGGTAAAGAATTAAGAAAACAATTAATTCTCCCTAAAGGAGAAAAAAAAGATACAACGACAATAATGGTTGCGGTTAGCGGTGGAAAAGATTCAGCAGTTCTTTTAGAGACTTTACATCATTTTTTGAAGAATAGAAAAGATGTGACTTTAATAGCAGGATGTGTAAATGAAGGTATTCAAGGTTACAGACAACCATCCATGGAATGTGCAGAAGAATTAGCAAATAATCTTGGAATTGAATTTAAGTCTTTGAGTTACAAATCATTAGGTTTTGACGATATGGATAATGTTGTAAAACTAATACCAGCAATTAGCAAGAAAAATGAAGAAGTAAGGGGGATGTCGCCTTGCTCTTTTTGTGGAGTTTTTAGAAGACAAGGAATAAATAAATTAGCTTCAGAAATAAATGCTGACTATGTCGCTTTTGGGCATAACTTAGATGATATGGCCCAGACAGTATTAATGAATTTACAAAAAGGTGATTTGGAACGAACAATTAGATTAGCACCACATACATGGGCACCAATAAAAGGAATGGCACCAAGGATCGTTCCAATTAGGTGGATTCCAGAACAAGAAGTACAAGCTTATGCAATGACATTAGATCTACCATTCCATGATGATGAATGCCCACATTCGCATCAAGCATTGAGAATTTTACATAGAGATATAGTTGCAAAGATGGAAGATGCAGTCCCTGGAACACGTCATGGTCTAGTTCATTCATCAGATTCAATAAAAGAAATGTTTGTAAGAAATAATTCCAAAGTTGAAAAATCAGAATTAAGCCATAAAAGTGCAAATAATTGTGAAATATGCGGAGAAATCACTAGTCAAAAAATCTGTAAAGCATGTATAATGAAGAAATGGATAATAGAAGAATTATAAATTTAAATCAATGATTACAGGTGCATGATCACTGACAATTAAACCCCCCTCTCGATTAATTTCAGCATTAGTGACTAATTTTGCTGCTGCACGATTTGCTAAAAAATAATCAATTCTCCAACCTCTATCGAGAATTCTTGCCCTTCCTCGATTTGACCACCAAGAGTATGGTCCTTTTACGTCTCCAAATTCTTGCCTACAAACATCAATCCATCCACTTCTGAGTAATCTATTGAACCATTCTCTTTCATTAGGAAGAAAACCAGAAGTCATTTTATTTCCCGATGGGTTCCAAATATCATTTTCAGTATGTGCAATGTTAAGGTCACCAGCAATAATTACCGGTGAATCTAGATTAACATATTCATTTAACCAAATCAAATATTCTTCCATCCAATTTTCTTTGTAAGTTTGTCTTTCAATTTTCGAACTTCCACTAGGTAGATAGGTATTAATTAATATCAAATTGTCATGTTTTGTGATCAAAATTCTTCCTTCATCATCATTTTCATTATTTTTCCCTTTACCAATTATTGTAAAATCTTTATTAGATAATGTAGCAACACCTGAATATCCCTTTCTTTCTGCTGGATGCCACGCATAATCCATTTTAAGCGGAGGACTCCAATCTTTTGGAAGCTGTTCTTCTAAACAACGAATTTCTTGTAACATTAAAATATCAGGCTTTAAATTTTTTATAAATTCATCTAAACCTTTGCGAATTGCGGCTCTAATTCCATTAACATTCCAAGAAATTAAACGCATTCTCTCACAGCAAATTTTTTACTAATCTTTCTAAGTTTTGAATTCTTCCACAATAATGACATTGTAAAGTCATAGGTGATGTTTTTAATACTTTTAGGCGGTGTGGCAAAGGCTCTCTTTCAGAATTACTAATACAATTTGAATAAACACAACGTGCAACGTTTACCATTTCATCACCCAGTTTAATTGATAACTTCTCGGCAACAGAATAATTTCTAATAATTGATACAGATGCTATAGGAGCAATTAATGCCAATCTATCCAGTTCTTCTTGTGTTAATTCTCTATCTTCTATTTTTAAAATATCTTTAGTTCCAAGTTTTCTAGAAGGTACATTCATAACTAAAGAAATTGGATTTGAATGTCTTCCATCAACATTGAAAATTTGCAATGCTTGTAATACCATTCCACCAGGTATATGATCAATTACAGTTCCATTTCTAATTGCAGTCACTCTTCTCATTGATTGTTCGTCAGCGCTCATTATTTTCCACCTCCAATTTTTTCGGGAATTGGAATATTTAACATATTACAAAGTAACGCCATTCGGGTCACTACTCCATTAAAAGCTTGCTCGAAATATGCAGCATGTCTTGTAGAATCTACATCTGGATTGATTTCATCAACACGAGGTAGAGGATGCATTACAATCATATCATTTTTTACAGAAGCTAAATCATTTGCTACTAATTTATATATTCCAGCAACTCTTAAATATTCATCTTCATCTGGAAATCTTTCTTTCTGAATTCTAGTCATATATACAACATCAGCATCTTTTAATTGAGGTTTCAAATCTTCAGTGATTGTTAATTCTCCACCTTGAGCCTTTAATTCGTTTACAATTTCTTCTGGTAAGCGTAGACTTTCAGGACTAACTAATGTTAATTTACATCCAAACCTAACTAGAGCATAGGAAAGTGAATGAACAGTTCTTCCAAATCTTAAATCACCAACTAATACAACATTTAAATTTTCAATTTTTCCATGTGCCTGCTTGATTGTAAATAAATCTAGCATTGTCTGAGTAGGATGATGCCCTGCACCATCACCAGCATTTGCAATTGGAACTTTTGCGCAATCTGAGGCGTATTGTGCAGCACCTTGACGAGGGTGTCTTAATGCGATAATATCCGAATAACCATCAACCATACGAATTGTATCATGTAATGTTTCTCCTTTAACGACAGATGAAGATGCTACAGCACCCAGATTTATTACATCACCACCTAATCTTTTCATTGCAGTTTCAAATGACATTCTCGTTCTAGTAGATGGTTCAAAAAATAAATTCCCTAGTATCTTTCCTCTCAATAAAGGAAGGTGAAATTCACCCTTTGCAATAGGCAATAATTTTTCAGCATCTAATAGAATTCTATGAATGTCATCATTAGTCAAATCGTTCATTGTAATCAGCGAATTCATGCTCTTCGACCTGTTGGCTTAGACGGCTATCAATAACCCTTCCCCTATCTTGAAAAGCAAAATTATTGAACTAATAGGGGAGTCTTTCTTGAATAGGAGCATCGTCCGCGGTTTAATGATAGTAAGCCGAACACCACTTAGAGTTTCATTTTGTGGTGGTGGAACTGACTTGGAAGCATATTATTCAACATCACAAGAAGGTGGCTGTGTTACATCAGTGGCTTTGAATAAATATGTATATGTGACAGTTAATTCAAGATTTGATGAATCTGTTAGAGTTTCTTATTCCGAGATGGAAATAGTTGATGATTTTGAAAAATTAAATCATCAATTAGTTAAGGAAGCAATGAGAATGACAGGAGTTACAAAAGGTGTAGAAATCACAACTATTGCGGATATTCCTAGCAAGGGAAGTGGATTAGGCTCATCTTCAGCAGTTACGGTTGGACTATTAAATGCACTACATTGTTTTGCTGGGAGAAAACCCACTCCAGAACAATTAGCGGAACAAGCATGTGAAATTGAAATCAATATACTCGGCCAAACTATTGGTAAACAAGACCAGTATGCAGTAGCATATGGTGGTTGTAATCATATAATTTTTAATAAGAATGGTACAGTTGTAGTTGAAAAAATTCCAAATCAATTAAAATTAAAAGATAATTTTTCTTTAATTTACACAGGTATTACAAGATTAGCTAATGATATATTAAAAGATCAAAATAGTAGAACTAATAATAATCGAAGTAATTTAGATTTATTAGTGATTCAAGCAAAGACGGCAAAGAAACTAATTCTCGAAGAAAATTTCTCTGGATTAGCGAAATTATTAGATGAAACCTGGAAATGTAAAAAGGAATTAAGTCCTAGTATTTCGAATGAAGAAATAGATTTAATGTTTAAAAAATTATTTGATTGTGGCACTCAAGGCGCCAAATTACTAGGTGCTGGAGGTGGTGGATTCATCCTTTTTGAAGGTAAAAATGACGTATCCCAAAAAGTTAGAACAATCTTTTCTGGAAATAAAATAATTCCTTTGGAGATTGATTATACAGGTTCTTGTATCCTTTATTCAGATTAGGTGATATTGTGAGAAAAGAAATTATATTGACTTTATGTCTATTTTTTAGTATATTTTCTTATATAGCTCCTAATTCTATTGCTGATTCAGAATATTTGGATGAATCTGTTGAATTATCATTTATTTTCTCAGACGAAACCTCTGGGCAAATAATAACTTCTGCTACAATTTCAATAATTGAGGGTTGGACTGGAACAGTCATAAAAGAAGAAATAATTTCATCAGGAGATGAAATTTCTATAATGACAAATCATAGTTTGAGATTTAAATTTGAGATCGAAGGTTACGAAGAGCGACATTTAATCTCTAGTGTTTATTCTAATGATGAATCCATTGAGATAAATTTTACTTCTCAATCTGAATCTTATGAATTTGTTAAAGAAGACGAAGTAAATATTTCAGCAGGTGAAATTGAATTAACCTTCTTGAATTCAATGTCTCCAGATTCCGATTTAGATTTAAGTTGGTTTGCTAATTATTCATTTTCAATGCATATGGGAGTAAATCTACTTCCTTTGAAATATTTAGGATTATCAGGACAAATTGATTATTGGATTGGCGATAGAGATGAAATTTTACAAAATAATGAGATTGAATTATTTTTAGAGTGGTTAAATCAACAAGGCTGGACCGATACTTATTTTGGAGGTTGTTGTATGATTGATGGTAAATTTATCAAAACATCCGAATTAGTTAATCCTAAAGATAGTTGGATTAATTTAGAATTAGGAACCTGGGGTTGGAATGAGTCAACATTATTCTCTGCACATTCAGGATTTACTGGTAATCGTTTGTTAGAAATCCCACTACAGAATGATATGAGACAATTAGCAAAAATGAAAATCTCAACACCTTCCGATTGGGAATTTAGATATTCTCCAAATTTAGATTTATTCGAAGGAAATCCCATTCAATTTAATGTAAATAGAAGTTTTTCAGGAATTGGTGGTACTATTCCAATTACCTTCGGAGAAAACACAGCACCAATTATCAATCCCTCTGTAATTGGCCATATTGGTTTATCCTTACCATTGAATAAAAATATTACATTTGATGGATCAAATTCTGTAGATTCATCCCATAACATAGGTTTTGGACCTAATTTGAATTGTATTTGGAAATTTGAATCTGGAGATTTAATTTATGAATTTTCACAAATGTTAGTCATCTTAAATCTTACAGATTTAGGATTTATATCAGATTCAAATCTTGAAACAAGTTTTGAATGTACAGATTACCAAGGACTTACAGATTTTTGGAATAAAAGTTGGTATTTAGATTCAAAATCTCCTAATCTCAATACATTAACAGGTGATGCCGAATGTATAGATAATCCACTTGAAAATAATTTATTGGAATGTGAAAATTTATTGGTAGGATTCAGTCAAATGTTAAATTTTAATTTATCTTTAGAAGATGACAGCTCTTCAGAATTATTCGTTTATTGGACATCGAATCATATAGATGGATGGGCAGCAGAAGGAAATGAAATGAGTATAGTATTTTGGCAAGGTCAAAATTCAAATATCAATTTTATAGTAAATAATCAACAACATGAAGAAAGGGAATTAGCTATTTGGCAATTAAATTTAAGAGCATCTGATGAAGTGGGAAACGATGTCATAAAATCATGGAATATTACCGTCTTGGATGGATCCTCTCCTAGAATTAATATGAAATTAAATAATCAATTTACTTTAGTTGACCCTTATACAGGAATATTCTCAGGAGACACCATTAACGTAAACTTAGACTCTAGTTATGATGATATAAATAGAATTGAAGATGTAAGATTTTTATTGAGTTTAGATGGTGAAATTTTTGCCGATAGTGATGAAATTGGTTGGGATGGAGTTAAATCAGCTTTAATTCCAATGCTTGAAGTTGGAGTACATGAATTAATTGTGAATGCTACAGATTTATCGGGTAATTCTGCTGAAGAGAAATTCCAATTATTTGTCCATCCTTTAGATATAATCGATATTATTAGTACTGAAATTTTAATTTCAACAGGTAAACTTGTTGAGGGTGAAAATGAACTAGAATTCAGACTAGTTAATGCAGGAGGATCAGATTATGACATCATTATTTGTATTCAAAATAAATGTTTAGATTACAATGGAACTGGTTCAACATTTGAAGGGTATGGATATACTAATTTCACATTAAAATATGATTTAAATGAAACAGAAATGTTAGAAGTTAATTATACGTTTAAATCAGGAATTCAAAAAATTCAATTTAACAATAGTTACGAATTTGATTTTGAAGATTATAGAGATGGTAATGATGTAATGATGTTCTCTATTTTTACATTATTTTTTGTTTTTATTTGTGTTTTACTTTTTATAAGGTTTAAACAAAGAAAATAGGTTAAAGTTTGAAAAGGTGGTGAAAATGCAGAATTCAATATCTGAAATAATCATTAAAGAAGAATTAGTTATTCAAAATAGAATTGAACGTTTATCTTTATTATCTGGGTCTATTCTATTTTTAACAGCCTTTTGGTGCTTATTGCCAATTTTTACCAATAATACTGATCCTTTGAAAGTTTTAACACCTGCAGTAGTTGCACTACTTTGGGCTGGAATACTCCCAGATTTTTCCATCTCAAGTCCAGCGACTCGCTCTAGGATTGGTGCAATAACAAGTATTTTTTGCATACCTTTAGCTGTTTTAGGAACTAACTCTATTTTAGATTCTGGATTTAAGTTAGTTGGTGGAATAATTTTAATTATTTGCTCAATAGCACTATTTCTTCTATCAAGAAATATTTTATTTGGAGAATTTAAGGTAATCAGATATCGTTCAATAATGTATATGATAGGAGTTTTTGCTGGTTTATCAGTATTAATCCCTCAAGGCTTTGAAACAAATAATTTTGGTGTTTTACCTATTACAATAGGATTATTAATTTCTTTAAATGATTGGTTTGGAAGTGATGAACAGAAAGTTGTTAGAAAGGAGTTCAAACAAAAATTAGATACGATTGAGAGCGAGTTATTAGTTCATAGATCCAAAGGTAGATCAGTAGATCAAGCAGCATCTTTAGTTTTAACGGCTTCACAAGAAGGCCACTTAGATCCAAAATATGGACTTGAAATTTTATCAAGAGCGAGAGATTCAATGACTAGATCTATTCGATTAGAAGAAGATATTTTAGAAATTAGGGAAGATACTGAATCGATTATTTTAATGGCAGAAAAAATAGCACCAATCGCTAAAAAATCAAGAAAAACATTCATACAAGCAGAAAGAGAAGTAGAATTAGGTAGCCTGGAAGAAGGAGAATCACTATTCCGTTTAGCAAAAAAACAGGCTAAAGAGATTACTGACTGGTGGGACAAAGCCGAGAAAGCCATTAGTAAAGCAAAAAAATTATTGAGAGAACATAAAGGAGAAGCAATACAATCATTGGAAAAATTATTATCAGAAGCAGAAAATAAATTAGAAAATGAAAATCCCAAAGAATCTTTTGAAATTGCAGATTCTATTCCTTTACAAATATCTTCTGTAGAAGGAAATGCAGAAATTGCTAATGAATTAATTTTAGTTGTTGAACAAAAAATGCAAGAATCAGAAGGTCTAAATTTAGAATTATGGAATGAAAATTTAGAAAGAGCCAAAAATGCAATAGAGAAAGGAGATTATAATCTCGGTAAAGGTTTGGCTGAAAGTATTTTGAGAGAGCTGGAAAAAGAAAGAGAATCAATGGATTATATTAGGAAGGCACTAAATAAAAAATCTAAGATTAAATTAAAGTGGAAAAATATAGGAAACCATGAATCTTGGGAATTACGCTTGAAGGAAATAGAGGATGCTGCTGATAATTTAGAATGGAATCATGCTGCAATTTTGCTTCAACGTTTAAATGAAAGTTTAGAATCTAATATTGAATCTTTTTCAGAGGCTCATGAATTGTTAGAATTTGCTAAAGGTGAATGGTCAGTTTTAAAGGATAAATGCGAGAAAATAGGTATTGATATTTTAGATGATAATCGTAGATCAGCGGAAAAAAACCTTGCAGAATCAATTCAAGCATTAGAACTTGGAGAATTAGAATTATGTTTAGATAAATTAGGAGAATTAGATAAAGTCATGGAAAAAATGAAAAGAAGAGTTTAATTTACCTCTTCATCAAGTAATTTTCTTACATCTTTTTCTACTAATTCAGGAACCCAATCTAAATCCATCCACTCAATTCTTTGCTTCAAATTTTTATCCAAAATAAATGTTGAAGTCGTATGATCAATAAAATATTCAAATGGATGGTGTCTTCCACTAGTCTCAGAATTATTTGTCCCATTAGCTTTGTAGGTTTGTAAACCAACATCAAATGCCCCCCATACTTCTTCCATTACTGCCATTTCTTCTGGATTCCATGTACCATCATTATCTGGGTCAACATTCCACGAAAGAAAATTCCAATCTGCAGACATATTTTCTTTCCATTGCTTCATAGATTCAGGGGTATCAAGCCATGGATCTACGGTAACTGCCAGGATTTCTAATTCTGATTTATATTCATCAGGGAATTGTTGAGATAACCATTTCAGAGACTGAACTACAACTGGACAAACATCTGGACATCTAGTAAATAGAAATGAAATAACAACTACTTTTCCTTCATACTCGCTTAAGTTAAATTGAGTACCGTTTTCTGTAATTAGAGTAAACATCGGAACATCTTTACTATCAATATCTATTCCATAGAACTCATCAGCGTTTTTTTCGGCTGCAGGTTCATAACAACCTGGCAACAATATTAGTAACATCAAAAATACAGATAATATTTTATTTATATTCATTTTTATTCCTCCTTCAATTCGTATACGGTATGTCGACATCTAATTGCATGACATATAATCCAGTCGTGATACAAGAAGCATATGTAATTCCATCTTGCCACTCAGCAGCCCATAAAAATGGAGTCCAACCAAAATCATAGTAATCAGAATCGAGTTGAGTTCCATCTACGCCATGCGGTAAATAGTATGCTACAGTAGCATCAAAATGAACTTGAGTATTATTTTCTTCATCATCTGCAGCCATAAGTGTTTCAATATCTACTACCCATAAACCAGCATGATAATGTGAAATGTATAATCTCCCGTCCCATCCTCCTCCGTGAGATGTATCTGTATTTTCATCAGTGATGAAATATTCAGAATCAAGATTATGTGGACTGAATAATAACCATTCTTCTGCACTTGGGTGTGCTTGACAATCTGCTCCGTAACAATGTTCATGGGCATAAGGAATTTCCCAATCATGAATTAACTCAGGAAGGAATCTCACATTTCCATTCTCCATTTTATATTCTGTAGTATCCAAAAGATAGATCATTCCAGTACCTACAGTTGTTGAAAGTACTTCCGTAGCGGCTAAAGTAAGATGTCGTTTTCCTTCATATCCTAAATGACTAGCATCAACCATTTCTGGAAACGGTTCCGTGTAATGGATATAGGATGAGCGTCCACCATTTTCATTTCCATTAGTTCCGCTATCTGGTAAACCATCATTATCGAAATCAGAAAACTCCATCCATTGCCCAACTTCTGGTGCTCTCCATCTGCACATGAGAGGATTTCCTAATCCTGCTTTACAAGTTGTAGCCATTGGTAGGTATAGTTGAGGAGAGTTAGTAGGGTGAGGAACATCAGAAACATCTGCTATTCTTAATCCAGCTTCCCAATATGAGCCATATAGGTAGGTTCTTCCATGCCTTGGATCTTCAGTATCATTTCCTGGCCATAATTGTACTGTCATATCATGAATGTAAATCCATCCTCCGTTGGTAGATGCCCAATTAACTTCATACTCTCCAACTTTAATCACAGTATGACCTACTCCAGATGAAGGAACTCCGTCTAATATTCTTGCAGCAGAACCTTGTAAATTTAGATGGGCGATAGTTACCCCTCCACAAGCTTCACCTACTGCAGTATCACAATCATCGTAATCAGGATTTGCTACAAAAATATACCATTCATTATCAATCATATGGGTGTATAGGTTATGAGGTCCACTTGGATGGTCGGCATCATACCAAGAATCAACATGAAATGGCTCAGCTTTGTTAGTTACATCTATTAAATTAACAGAAACTTGGAACGGATCTGACCATTCTCCAACGTTTGGATCAGCATATCCTGGATCAATAAGTTGATTCTGAGTAATAACATATTCTCTCCCATCATATTCAAGATATTTCACATCTAATACTTGGGTATTTGGATCATAATATTTTCCAACTTGGGTAATATTTCTTGGATCAGTAACATCAGTAATATGAAATTCAGACCATCCAGCCTGATACACATATGTTCTACCATCAGGAGCAGTTGCCACTTGAATTTCAGCATTTCCTGGGTTTGTAAGCGGTTCAAAATCTAGTAATTCTACATTTCCAGAAGATAAGTTATGTTGAGATGCATTTCTGTGATCATGCCCCTCTCCTTGTAACAGTGGGTCACCGCCACTAAAAATCGGATTTACATTTACTTCATTTGTTTCATTGTTACTTAGGAAGAAAATTGAAGTGGATATTACGCTAATTACAACTAAAAATGTAGTGACTAGAATTAGTACTTCTTTGTTCCCGAATTCCACAGGAGTCACAAGTTGTTGTTCACCCATTAATAGTCCGTATGCAGCGTTTTTTATTTATGCATTGGTTACTTGGGACTGGTATGCGCAGAGGAGGTACAGGCCTGATTATCTGTTTTCTACTTGTTTTACCATTATTTACTGCCCCTGTGGGTTCTCATGATGCAAGTGCATTAACAGTGAATATTAAGCAATCAAATATCGAGCCAAATACTGCTAATATTCTACTTGGAGATAGTGTATATTGGATTAATCTAGACTCTAGAGAAAATGTAACACATAGAATTGTTCATGACTCTGATGGAGATGGACTTTACAATGGTTCTAATGATTGGGATTCAGGGATTTTGTTAGGTTGGACATCTAATGGAACTTGTATAGATGATACAGGAAATAAAACACCAGGTTGTGCAGTAACATTTGAATTATATTTTAATGACACATCCGATATAGGCACATATGAGTATGTAAATTTAATCTATCTAAATGAAACACTAATTGAAAATAGAACATTTACAGTTACAGTGAAAGCAGATATTCACTTAGATGCGATTAATGCATATTGTTTTGGAACCGATTGTGAGGATGATTATGAACCTGTAATTAGTATTGAAACATCTAGCGAAAATGAAAAACCATACTGGCTATTATATGTTTCAGGAATTACAGGTTCGTTAGCATTATTATTAGCGATTAAACTAATATTTTTTCCCCCTAGAGTGCAATTAATTGAAAATAAAATCTTCCAAGAAGAATAATCAAATTGATAAATATGGGTAAATCAATCAGAAGAGATCATTTACCATTTTCTATGCCTAACCGTTCTCATTCTCTTGTGCAAGAATGGAGATATCTGAGTTTTTTACATTGGGAAGTAGAACCTGAAAAATTACATCCATATCTCCCTGAAGGAGTAGAAATTGATTTTTTTGAAGGTAAATCCTTTGTGGGAGTGATTCCATTTTTAATGAAGAACGTTAGACCTAGATTCTTACCTGCAGTTCCTGGAATTTCTACTTTTCCTGAATTTAACATTAGAACTTATGTTAAGAAAAATGGTAAGGCAGGAGTTCTTTTTTTAACATTAGATGCACAAAGTAGGATTACTTGTACATATGCACCTTGGGCTTATGGATTACCATATAATTACTCCAAATGTAAATTAGAGATAAATGATGATAATTATAATTGGGAATCAAAGAGATCAAAAAAAGGATTTGAGCTAAAAGGTTCATGCGTATCTATTGGCGAAGAAATGCAAGCAAAATCAGATTCATTAGAAGAATTTCTTTTTGAAAGATATTCATTATATGTTAAACATAAAAATACTGCAAAAATGGCATATACGTTACATGAGCCTTGGAAATTTAAGGAAGCAAAAGCAAAATTAAGTATTAATACACTTACAGAGTCTTATGATCTTGGAATAAAAAACCCATTAAAACCAGATTATGTACATATGTCAGATGGTGTTTATGTTCACACGTGGTCAATAGAAAAAGTGGAGTGAGAAAATGAACGAAAAATCTGACATTTTATTGCTTGACGGAGAATGCGGGCTATGTAATAGAATTGCAATTTTTATTGATAAAAGAAGGAAAAGAGGGATGAATCTAACATATTTATCTATTGAATCGGAAGAAGGTCAAAACATAATTAAGGGTTTTAGTAAAAGACAAAGAGATGCAGATTCAGTGTATTTAATTCGTAATGGGAAAACATATATTCGTTCTGCTGCAGGAATTAGAATACTACTTTATTTGAAATGGTATTATGCAATATTGTATCCATTTTCTTGGATATTCCCATTACCTCTTCGAGATATTGTATACAGGATTATAGCCAAGTATAGGCATAAATTCTTCAAAAAGCCAGAGGTATGTTTATTCAAATAAATTCATTATTTGGGTGTTAAACTATATGTTTTATCTTTTGTATTTATCTCTTCAAGAATTTCTGTAATAAATTCATCTACTGGAATTCCATTTCTTTGAGCATTATTCAATCCCCGAATACTAACTTGGGCATTACTTACCTCTTCATCACCAAGAATTAATGTATATGGGGGTCTTAGTTTTCTTAGATTCTTTATTTTTTTACCTATAGTCGAATCAGAAAAGTCTGTATCGATTCTAATTCCCAAAGAATGTAATTTATCTGCAATCATTTTTCCATATTCCGAATGCTTTTCGGAGATCGTAGCAATTGCTACTTGTGTTGGCGATAACCACGTAGGGAACTTTCCTGCAAAGTGTTCGATTAATACTCCACAAAAACGCTCCATTGAACCAAATGGTGCTCTATGAATCATTACTGGACGATGCATTTTTCCATCTGCTCCAGCAAATTGTAAATCAAATCTTTCAGGTAGATTATAATCTACTTGTACAGTACCTAATTGCCATTCTCTTCCAAGAACATCTTTTACCACAAAGTCAATTTTAGGTCCATAAAATGCAGCTTCTCCAGGCTCTTCAGAAAATTCTACACCAAGTGACTTCGCAGCATTTCTACATGCATCTTCTGCGGCATCCCAAAGATTTTCTAACCCTACATATTTACTACTATCTGGATCCCTTAAACCGACTCTCACTCTATAATCCTCCATTCCTAATGTTGAAAAGATTGTTTTTACCAAGCTAAGACATCCCAAGAGCTCATCTTCAATTTGATCTTTACGACAGAAAAGGTGGGCATCATCTTGAGTAAAACCCCTGACTCGTGTCATTCCACTAATTTCTCCGGATTGTTCCCATCTGTATACTGTTCCAAATTCGGCCAATCTTAATGGTAAATCTCTGTAAGATCTTGGTTGTGAAGAATATATCTTGATATGATGGGGGCAATTCATGGGTTTCAGTAAATATCCATCAATTTCACCTTGTTCCATCTTATTCGCTAAATCTGAACAAGAACAACCCTCACTAGCGAACTTTTTCATTTGCTCATGATTAATTAANGGAGGATATTGACTTTCTTGGTAGTAAGGGAAGTGCCCACTTGCCTTGTAAAGGTCTAATTTTCCAACATGTGGAGTAAAAACCTGTTTGTAATATTGTTTATGAAGTTCAGAAGAAATAAAATTTTGTAATTCTTGACGAATACTAGCCCCTCTTGGAGTCCAGAGTATCAGTCCTTGACCGACTGTTTCATCAATATGAAATAATTTCATGTCTTTTCCAATAACTCTATGATCCCTTAATTTTGCTTCTGAAAGTTGCTTTAGGCGCTCTTTAAGTAAATGTTTAGATGGATATACCATTCCATAAATTCGTACTAATTGTTCTTTAGATTGATCACCTCTCCAATAGGCAGATGAAATCGAAGTTAGTTTAAAATGCATTAAATTTGAAGTCGATGGAACATGAGGGCCAAGACATAGATCATACCAATCTCCTTGCTGATAAACCGTTGAGCCTGTACCCTCTCCAATTTTTTCATTAATTATTTCAAGTTTGTACGGGTTATCATGATATAATTCTTTTAATTCTTCTTGAGAATATTCAACTCTTTGAAGTTTCAAATTTTTCCTACATAATTCTTCCATTTTTTTCTCAATTAATCTTAAATCATCTTCTCCAATATTTTCCATTGCAAAATCATAGTAAAATCCATTTTCAACTGGGGGGCCTATTGTTGGTTTAGCATTTGGATACAGTTCAGAAACTGCCTGTGCTAAAAGATGTGCACAAGAGTGTCTGAGAATATACATTCCTTCATCTGATTCAGTTTTAATTCCCTTAATTTCGCAGTTCTCAAGAATTTCATAAGAAAGATCTCTTTGAATCCCGTCGATTCTTGCTGCAACACATCCATGTTTTTTCCCATGGATATCTACAATTACTTCAGCAGCAGTAATTCCAGAAACATATTCATTGACTTCATTTGTTTCCAAAACAACCGATATTAATGACATGGTTATCATCCTCGCGTTTATGTGGTTATATTTGACAGCGACGCCTCATCTGGCACTAGTTGTGTTATTATGTTGATTCGTTACGAAGTGTCGTGGCGCGAATTGGTGTATTGGTGAATCCTGATGCTGGTCTTGGCGGTCGGTTAGGTTTCAAGGGTAGCGATGGTCGTGCTGATGAAGCTAGATCTTCTGGTGCTAAAGATCGTGCAGGACCAAGAATGATGGAAGCCATAAAGCATATTTTTAACTTAATACAATCAAAAAAATGTTTAGAATTTGATTTATTTGTTTGTGGTGGAAAAATGGGAAGTGATTGGATTAAAGAAATTCCATTTCCAAACTTGAAAGTTATAGGCGATTGGCAAGGAAAAACTTCTGCAAAAGATACAACTTTAGCGGTAAAATTACTTCTAGAGGAGGATGTGGATTTAATCATGTATGCGGGTGGAGATGGTACTACAAGAGATATTATTGAGACATTAGAATCATTAGAGTCTCTTGAATTACCTTTGATTGGAGTTCCATCTGGAGTTAAGATGTATTCGGGTTGTTTTGCAGAAGATACTTTGGCAGCCGCAGAAGTTTTAGCNGCATGGATAAATGGTGATTTGGGTTTTTCAACTACTGAAGTACTTGATATGGATGAGNAATCATACCGCTTGGGGGAATGGAAAATAGATATGTTTGGTCAAGCAATTACTCCTGCAAGCCCCCTGTGGATACAAGGTAGTAAACATCAAGTTCAAGCGGTTGGCGAAGATGAGGTTTTAGAATCATTAAGTGAACATATTTTGGAAATTTATGTTGAAAACGAAAATTGTTTGATTATTTGGGGGGCTGGTGGGAGTTTGAATAAAATTGCGAATCTTTGTAATTTGGATACAACACTTCTTGGAATTGATATTAGTAAAGGAAATAAATTAATTGGCACCGATCTTTCAGAAAAAGAATTAATCTCTATCCTAGATAATTATTCTGAAAATGAAATAGTTTTATTGTTATCTCCAATGGGAGGTCAAGGATTTTTAATTGGTAGAGGAAATTTACAATTATCACCTGATGTTTTGAGGAAAATTGGAATTGATAATATNATNGGAGTNGCAACNCCTGCGAAATTACTNTCAATTTCTAGAATTAGAATNGATACTGGAGATACTTCACTTGANAAAGAAATTAGAGGGAAAAAATACGTAAAAATAATCCAAGGGTATAGAACAATAAAAATTGTGAAGATTGAATCTCCAAATCAGTAAACTTGTTTTGACGCAGCCATTAATAGTCCGTAGAATGGTGGACTTGGTTGAGTTGGTCTAGTTTTAAACTCAGGATGATATTGAGTGGCAAAGAAAAAAGGATGATCTGAAATTTCGAGAATTTCCATTCTTTGTCCCGTATCATCTTTTCCAACAAATTTCATNCCCGCCTCTTCGATAGATTCAATTAAATCTGGATTTACTTCATACCTATGTCTATGTCTTTCGTGAATATTTTTATTCTCATTATATAATTTAAATGCAATACTTTTTTCATCATTTATTATTGTACGNCGAGAACCTAACCTCATCGTTCCACCTAGGTGTGTTTTTGAGATTTCAGGCATATAAATCACGACTGGATATGGTGTATTGTCATTAAATTCTGTAGAATTTGAGTCTTTCCAACCTAGAACATTTCTACAAAATTCAATTACTGCAATTTGTAATCCTAGACATATTCCAAGATAGGGGGTTGAAGAGGTTCTAGCGTACTCTGCAGCCAAAATCTTTCCCTCAATTCCTCTNTCTCCAAAACCTCCTGGGACTAAAATCCCATCCGCCTTTTTCAATCTCTCCCATGAATCGGCATGAATTTCTGGATCAGAATTTGCAACATTGTTTTCTAAATTACTAGCTTCAATCCATTCAATATTTAATTTCCTAGAAGATGCAATAGATGCATGATTTAAAGCTTTAATCACAGATAAATAAGAGTCAGATAGTCCTGTATATTTTCCAACCATTGCAATACTGACCTCTTTTTCTAAATCATCTACTTGAATAGCCATNTCTCTCCAATTATCTAATAATGGCCTATTCACGGGGATTTTAAATTTAAATTTGTTAGATAATAATACAAGTGCTCCTTGCTGATCGAGTAACAAAGGAACTTTGTAAATATTTGATACATCGCTTGCAGACAAAACTGCATTTGGTTTTACATGACAAAATAATGCAATTTTTTGTCTGGCATCTTCAGTTAAACTTGTTTTAGACCGACAAATAATTACATCGGGAGTGATCCCTAAACCTCTTAATTCACGAACAGAATGTTGTGTAGGTTTTGTTTTTTGTTCTCCAACAGGACCCATTACAGGAACTAAAGAAACATGTACAAAGCAAATATTTTCTGAACCTACTCTGAATTGAAACTGCCTAAGTGCTTCAATGAAGGGAGCACTTTCAATATCGCCTACAGTGCCTCCTAATTCTACAACACATACATCAGCGATTTTATTTGTTCCATTTTCTGGAAGGTGGGCAACATCTTCGATCCAATCTTGAATTGAATCAGTGATGTGAGGGACAACTTGTACGGTTTTTCCAAGATAATCTCCTCTTCTTTCAGATTCAATAACTTTTGAATATATTTTTCCTGTTGTTAAATTATTATCTTTTCCTAAAGTGACATCAAGAAATCGTTCATAATTTCCNAAATCTAAGTCTGCTTCTCCTCCATCATCTAGAACAAATACCTCACCGTGTTCAAACGGACTCATCGTTCCAGCATCACTGTTTAGATAAGGGTCAATTTTTATTGCTGTAACATTTAATCCTGCTGATTTTAAAAGAACTCCGATGCTTGAAGCTGTTACGCCTTTTCCTAATCCACTAAGAACTCCGCCTGACACAATCACGTACTTCATGGCATCAACGGGGTACAAATCCATTCGTCCTGTTTAATTATCATTTTGTATTATTTTTATAATCAGGCTGATTATTTTAGTAGTTATACCTTCAGATTCAAGTATCGTCTGCTCAGTGGCTAAGTTATGGGGGAGGCTTCAGAAAGGAGAATTTTAGTTACTGGGGCACTAGGCCAAATTGGGATGGAATTATTACGCGCATTATCATTTAAACATGGTTCAAATGCAATCATTGCCACCGATATTAGAGAAACTAATGATTTAGAGAAAATGGGCATAAAATTTCAAAAATTAGACATTCTTGATTTAGAAGGGTTAGAGGATATAATTAAAAATTTCAAAATCAATGAAGTATATCATTTAGCAGCAATTTTATCAGCATCAGGAGAAAAAAATCCAAGTTTATGCTGGGATATAAATGTCAATGGTTTATTGA
This sequence comes from Methanobacteriota archaeon, assembly GCA_002696315.1. Taxonomy (GTDB): domain Archaea; phylum Thermoplasmatota; class Poseidoniia; order Poseidoniales; family Poseidoniaceae; genus MGIIa-I. The sequence continues at coordinate 53,875 of NZRR01000018.1, forward strand.
ATGTTTTAGAACTTTCACGGAAATACAAGTACAGAATTTTTTCACCATCGTCAATAGCAGTTTTTGGTTCAGATGTAGGAAAAATCGCATTACAAAATTCCTTATTAAACCCCTCAACAATTTACGGGATCACTAAAGTTACTGGAGAATTAATGGCTGAATATTACCATTCTTCACATGATGTTGACATTCGAGGTCTACGTTACCCTGGATTAATTTCATGGGAAGTGATGCCAGGTGGTGGGACTACTGATTACGCTGTAGAAATATTTCATGCGGCAACATCTTCAAAGAAATATACTTGTTTTGTAAGTGAAGAAACTAGACTTCCTATGATGTATATGAAAGATGCAATTAGAGCTACACTTGAATTAATGGATGCGCCAAGTGAAAAATTAACAATCAGGGGAGGATATAATTTGCCTAGTCTGAGTTTTTCGGCCAAAGAACTATCTGAAAAAATTAAAGAAGAGATTTTAGATTTTGAATGTGAGTATATTCCAGATCATAGGCAGGAATATGCAAATTCTTGGCCTGATGATGTCGATGGCTCAATGTCAGAAAAAGAATGGGGATTTTCATTAGAATATGATTTAGATCTAATGTGCAAAGAAATGATAAGTTCTTTAAAGAATAATTAATCAATCATTTTCAGATTCTTCTTCTCCAATTCCGTCAGGGAATGTAGGGTCATTTTTTGCCCACAAAACATCATCAATTCTGAGGATACTAATTGCGGCGGCAGTTGAGCCCGCTAAACATTGNTGATGGTTTTGTATTGATTCAACAATCCCCTTATCATACATATCACAAATTTTACCATCAATTATGTTGATACCTAATTTATTTGCAATTTCNGGTTTGGCAGAAGCCTGTGCAGCATTTAAAGCTAATATTTGATCAATAGGATCAAATCCAGAATTCATTGCAAGAGTTCTGGGAATGATTTCTAAAGCATTAGCATAAGCCAGAATTGCTAGAGATTCTCTTCCTTGGAATTCTTCTGCCCATTGTTTTAGTTTTCTGCTTAAAGCCATTTGAGTGGCACCTCCTCCTGGAAGTACTGCTCCATCTTCAATAATTTGACAAGCTACACCTAGTGCATCAGAAAATGAAGTTTCAATTTCTTCTATCAATGTATCACTACTTCCTCTAATTACTAATGTCATTCCAGATTGTTTTGTACCCTTTAATATCCAATGTTTTACTCCAGACCAATTTTCTTCATCACTCGATTCAAAAGAGCCTAAATCACTCTTTTTGGCATTCGCTGGAGATGCGACGATTGATGCATTGCATGTTCGGGATAATAATTCTAAATCGTTTCTTTCAACTCTTCTGTAGGCACAAATTCCATTCAGTTCTAGTAATCTTATAGCGGAGTCATCTATACCATCTCTACAAACCAAAATGTCTGGTTTTAATTTAATAATGTCATCAATTTGCTTAGAAATTAATTCTAATTCCTTCTCTCTNAATGCAGAAATCATTGAAGGATCAGAAAGCATGATTTTTGAAGTGATNGAGGGTTTTCTTTTTTCAATACCCCCATCAATAATCAAAATTTTCCCTTTGAGATGACTTCTTTTCATATCTGGACTGCATGCTTGTTTTGCTAAAACTAAACCTTCAATCAGATAACTATCTGTGGCGTCTCCACCCTTTTGTATGACAATTTTGATATCATTAGAATTGGCTTCCATTTTATCTTTATCTACTTTTTTTGAAATACCTCTTGCCCCTTTACAAGCTAATTTCGAAAGAGTTTCTTGTAATGAACTTACACCTTTCCCAGATAGTGAAGTTTTTGTTACTTGTTCAAGTATATTAGAATCTTTTGACCTAATTTTTAATGATTCTAATAATTCTGTAGATTCTTGATATGCAAGTGAATATCCGTTAGCAATAATTGATGGATGAATTCCTTTAACATATAATTCCCAAGCATTTTGTAAAAGTTCGGATGCTAATAAAATTGAAGAAGTCGTCCCATCATGTACCGTATTTTCTTGATTTGTAGCAATATCAATCAACATTTTTGCAATTGGATGTTCAATTTTTGCATTTTTCAGTATTGTCACACCATCGTTTGTGATTCGTACCGAACCATTTTCAGAGACTAACATTTTATCAAGCCCTTTTGGACCTAATGTTGATCTAATTGCTCCAGATAATGCTTCAGCAGCCTCTATATTTCTGTTCAAGGCTTCTTTTCCTTTAATACGACTAGTATCATTCAATAATTGAGCTTCATCCCCACCACTCATTTCAAACAAATGACCCAATTATTATTCAGTATTAAGCCCATCTGAAAAGTAACTATATGAGATATCGATAGTGAATATGGTTCAAAAATAAATAATATTTATATATCCCCGCTATACAACCTCAGGTTACCTAGTGGCGTGATGTGCATGAATGATGAGGCTGGAGATAAATTTGAAGAAGAAATTATCAAACAATTAATGGAACTATTTTCAGGAATGAATTTACCCATGGATGAGAAAGTATTTACTGGTATGGTCAAAGACATGATAAAACAGTTTGATGTAATGGGAATAGATCCAGAAAAGTTCAACACAAATGATGTTAATTTTAATATCGATATTAGTTCAATCAAAGATGCAATCTCTGGGGGAGCAGATATAGCAGAGATGTTCAACAATCTTGGATTTAGAGTAGAACAAAGACCAATGAAGAGAAAGGTGAAAATAGAAGTTGATGAAAATGAAGAAATAGAAGGAATTCAAGAATTACCAGGTGCTGATTGGTATTTAGATGGATGGCATTTACATGCAACTACAGATATATCAAAATATGATGTTGTTGCTGAAGAGATGTCATTACATTTAGTAAATAACGGTAAATTACTGGAAGTATTCTCAACTTCTCAAGTATCTCCTTTGAAGAGAATTAGCTTACCCCAATCATGCGAAACATTAGAACAATGGGATTTAAACAATGGAATATTAGATTTGAAATTAAAACTCCACCCACCTAATTCAAGTGGAGTTATTAGTATAGAGGAGGAATAAAAATGGGAACAGTAATAGGAATAGATTTAGGAACGACAAACAGCTGTGTAGCTACACTTGAAAATGGAGAAGCGGTAATTATACCAAATTCAGAGGGGTCAAGAACTACCCCTAGTGCAGTTGCATTTACGAAAGAAGGTGAACGATTAATTGGAGTTACAGCTAAAAGACAGGCTGTAACAAATTCAGATCGTACAATTCTGTCTGTAAAAAGAGAGATGGGAACAAAATGGAATACTGAATTAGATGGGAATAAATATACTCCCCAAGAAGTTTCAGCATTTATTTTACAAAAATTAAAGGCTGATGCAGAGGCATATCTAGGACATGCAGTATCAAAAGCAGTTATTACTTGTCCAGCATATTTTACAGATGCTCAGAGAAAGGCGACCAAAGATGCAGGTAGAATTGCAGGTTTAGATGTTTTAAGAATAATCAATGAACCAACAGCAGCTGCACTTGCGTATGGTGTCGATAAAGAAGATGATCAGACAATTTTAGTTTATGATTTAGGGGGGGGAACATTTGATGTTTCAATTCTTGAAATTTATACTGTGGATGACCAACCTCAAATTGAAGTAAAGGCCACTGATGGTAATAATCGATTAGGTGGTGATGATTTTGATGAAGAAATAATCAAATGGTTAATTTCAGAATTCAAGAAATCAACAGGTATTGATCTAAGCAAGGATAATCAAGCAATGAGTAGATTGAAAGAAGCAGCTGAAAAGGCTAAGATAGAATTATCTGGAACAACTCAAACTCAAATTAACCTACCATTCATTACAATGAAAGACGGTCAACCAGAGCATCTTGATATCTCATTGACTAGGGCAAAGTTTGATGATTTATCTTCTAAATTAGTTGAATCGACAATGAAACCTACTTTAAGAGCATTAAAAGATGCAGGTATAGATAAAAATGAAATTGATAAAGTAATTTTAATCGGTGGTTCAACTAGGATTCCTGCAGTTCAAGATGCTTTAGAAAAAGCAATCGGTAAAAAACCATTCAAAGGAATGAATCCCGATGAAGCAGTAGCTGCAGGAGCAGCATTACAAGCAGGAATTATTGTTGGCGATGAAGATGTTGGAGATATATTATTGCTGGATGTCACTCCTCTTTCATTAGGTATTGAAACGTTAGGTGGAGTAATGACCCGTTTAATTGATCGTAATACTACTATTCCAACTCGTCGAAGTGAAGTATTCTCTACTGCAGCAGATAATCAACCAGCAGTTGAAGTTCATGTGTTGCAAGGAGAAAGAGAATTTGCCAAAGATAACGTGACTTTAGGACAGTTTCATTTAGTTGGAATTCCAGCTGCACCTAGAGGTATTCCTCAAATTGAAGTAACTTTTGATATAGATGCTAATGGAATTGTGAATGTTACTGCAAAAGATTTGGGAACTGGTACAGAACAGTCTGTAAAGATAGAATCACAAACATCATTGAGTGAAGAAGATATACAAAAGAAAATCAATGAAGCTGAAGAATTTGCAGAAGAAGATAAAAGACGTAAAGCAAGAGTTGATTTACGTAATCAAGCAGATAGTATTGTTTATCAAACTAGAAAAACATTAGATGAAGCAGATGATAAATTGGAAGATTCTGAAACATCAGAGATTAAATCCTTACTTGAGGACTTAGAATCTTTAATCCGTAAAGATGATCAATTAATCGATATTGAAGAAATTGATGAAGCTGCGATTCAGTCTAAGGTAAGTGAAATAGAATCCGCAATGCATGGTATTTCAACTAAATTATATGAAGCAGCAGCATCAGCAGTTTCTGAAGAACAATCTAATGCTGATGGTTCATCAATAAATATTGAAGATGATGTCGTTGATGCAGATTATGAAGTAATTGATGATACTGATTGAATCAATTAGTTTAGATATTCAGTTCATCAGTTTTTGTAATAAATGAAAGTGCTTCAGGCTTTTCTACTGCAACTAAACCCCTAATGTTGTATTTTTCATGTAATATTTCTGGAGGTTTAGCAACTTTAACTCTGCTATCTTTAATATCAATTAAATTACCTGTAAATGCATTGAAATCACCTTTTGGCAACCATAAACCAATATTTCCAAGTTCTAAATGATGAGAAATAATTAGTTTTTGACCGTCAACGTCTTCATGAACACTAAGAATCACTAATGGAGACTCATCAGAAATTAATTTATCAGATGGTTGCCATTCTTTCCAAGTTTCATTCAATGGTTTAGATAATTCTTCTGCTTTTTCTTCAATTTCTGTAATTTTAGATTCGAATTTAATTTTAGAATCTTCATGTACTTCATTTAGATTATCTAATAGTTTCCTCACTCCTGGGAATTTTGTAATCTCTTCATCATTAATTGATGAATTCGCAAGAAATAAAACTTCGGCTAATTTATCGATTAATTCATCTTGAGTAGATTCAATTGCACATTCCATAGCTTCATCAAAGATTTCAATTGCAAGTATTGGTCGATCTATTGCAAGTAAAGAATTTCCTAAAGTTAATAATAAATTAGCGGCTTTTAATTTATCTTTTTCTACAATTAATTTTGCAGAAGAAATATGATTTTTTGCAATTTCTGATTCACCATGTAAATGTCTTGAAATGGCAGAAGATACGATATAAATCAATCTATTTTCATTTGTATTTTGTGCTTGTCTATCTGCCGTTTCAAATAGAGATGCAGCTCTTGACCAATTTTCATCAGATAGTGCTAACAATCCAAGTTGGTACATTGCCCTCATCTCTGCATTATTGTCATCAATTAGTGTAGCAGAGTATAGTGCACGTGAAAAATGATTTCTAGCTTGAGGTAAGTTGCCCAATAATTTAGCCATCATCCCTAAAGAAGATTCCATTCTGTAAATATATCCAGCTATAGCTCTGTGAGCAATTTCTGCAGATTCCTCATTAAGTGGACTCAATCCAAGACCAATCGCTTCCATAATTTCACTAAGTAAATTAGTAGCACGATTATATTCTCCTTGAATATCATCCGCTATTTCATTTGAGGAAATTTCAGTGATATATTCATCAATTTTTGACACTTTAGAACATACTTCGGGGAGAGTTCCTAATTTGTTAATATAGGTTTTTTTTACTTTTTCCCCTCTAATAATTCTTTGTAATGCAGAAATTAATTTATTACTACTATTGGAATCTGTCTCTTCAATTGGATCAGGTAAGATTCTAGTTTCAAGTAGTGAGTCAACCATCCAAGTTAATTTTTCTTGAATATTATATTGTCCTGCTCTACTAATTGCATACTGCATCTCAGCAGCACGTATCCTTCTCGAAAGGTTTTTCAAACGTTTTTTTTGCTTGCTAGAACCTAAGTCTGCTAATCTTTGTAAAAAAGTTGAAGGTGGACACGTTTCAAATCCGAGATTCGCCTTATTTCCAGTAGTTGTCATCTTAAAATCATCAGTTACAAGAGTCACAGAATTACCTTCACGAACCAATTGAGACGCTAACACCATTAATGATAAATCTACATCTTGAGGAGCCGCTTTTTCGCCGATTAACTTTGCAAGACCTATTATTTGTGATTCATCAACAGAAATTGTCTTCAATACAGTTTGAATCTTTTCAAGTAGGTTAGGTTGTTTATTCCATCTTCTAAAACGTACATTTTTTATTTCTTTATGTACACCAGGTGTTACAAATATCGATGTTTGCATTTTTTTTAAAATATCTGAAATATCATTTAAGAACGTATCAGGAGCCATAGAACCAAGATGAATAAAACAATTTGAATCAACTACCCATTTGTTAGACATAAACAAGCCTTGATGTCTTTCTTTTTTTACTAATCGAAATTATAACATATTTTCTAAGCAAAGGGTAGTGTTTGATACAACCTTCTGAAGCCTTTGGAAGTATGTAATATTATTAAAAATGATTTCAGATTAATTGTTTGAACATTGCAGTAATTTCCGCATTTGCCGCTTTTATTGACTTTGTTGTGTCAGCATACATGAAGCCGTGGCCTTCGGTCATGAATTCTTTATAATGCACCTCCACACCATATTCAGACATTCTATCTGCATAGGCCTTACCCTCGTCTCGCAGCAAGTCAAAGCCCGCAGTGATTACAACTGCAGGCGGTAGGTTAGACAAATCTGGTGCAAACAAAGGCGTTACGTACGGGTCCTTTTCTAGAGGACGGCCTTGGAGGTAGTTAGACCTCAACCACTCTAGCTGCGTTGTGGTGAGGATGTGCCCTTGTCCAAGTTCTTCGATAGAGGGGTGAGACAAGGTATAGTCAATAATTGGGTAAACCAGCATCTGAGCCTTTGGTAGCCATTTTGCATCATCGCGTCGCTTGAGACACACCACTGCTGTCAAATTGCCTCCTGCACTGTCTCCTGCCACTGAGATTCGTTCGGGGTCTATCTCAAAGTCGGCAGCGTTGGCTCGCACCCATTCGAGAGCCGTGTTGGCGTCGTTAATCTGAGTGGGATACGGGTGCTCAGGCGCAAGACGGTAGCCCACCGCGTATACCTTTGCATTTAGTTCCCGAGCAAAATATTCGCACAAATTTCTACAAGCCCATATACCCAAGGCAGAATAACCACCACCGTGGAAGAAAACCACTGCTGGACCACCGGGTTTGAAGTTCTTGGGAAAAAATTCAGCAACGGTAATGGAACCATCATCGACTTCAACGGTATGGTCTTGTCGGCGAACGCCCCGAAGCGCTGGTTTTTCGAATGGCTTCATCTGTTTACGCCAAATTTCTCTTAACTCTGGGATGGTTTTGGTATCGTCAAGGGCAAAAATACCCTGCTTGATGGCTGTGACAGCAACGAATTGGCCAGCAGGATCGAACACCCTGCCGCCCGAGGCAGTCATTTGGGGGCGGCCTGACATTCGGATTAACCAACTGCCGGGGAGAGATACAATCATTCTGGTTATCAGACGGGTCAAAGAATTCAGCATTGGTACAACTGCTATGGTGGCGGATTAAATACAATTCTGACCAGTTTTCAATAGTAAAATATCCAATTCATTTAGGATGGATGATAAATGAATTAAAAAAAATCACCCTCATCGACATACATGGACTCAGGCCTGGGAGACGACGACGAAGCAGTTCTTTCGAAACTCGACAAGGATTTCACAGCGGAACCCCCCTCAGTAATAGGCGTCATTGCTTTTTCCTTTTTTGTACTACCAGGGGCAATTATTTTCGGAGGGGTGGGGGTCTGGTTACTGTTCTTCTCGATAATGAATCCATATCACGAAGACGGGGGACTAGAGGGGTTTGTATGTATGGGGAT